>JAZOSJ010000151.1:0-41340 GCA_045657045.1 Alistipes sp. | reverse complement strand
TGAGCGCCACTTTTGCCGCATCTATCGTTGTGGAGTGTCCGCGGCCCTTAGCCCACTGCTCCTCGCTTAGAGCATAGGTCGCTTCGTGATACAAAAGGTCTACACCCTTAACCCTCTCTGCTGCCTTTGCCGAGTAGTTGGTATCGGCAAGGTATGCATATGAGCGCGCTATGTAGGGTGTGTAGGTAAGCTCTGCGTTGGGAATAACTTCACCACTATCAAGGATGATGTCCTCGCCACGCTTTGCTGCCACAATCTGCGCTATCGAAAGGCCATATCGCTCAATCTTGAACTTATCAACGTTAAGCCCTGGCTGCTTCTCCTTAAAGTGGAAACCTGCTGTAGGCATAGTATGTCGTAGAGGCACAGACCAAACCTCTAAAGTGCTATTTTCGAAGATGATGGTGTGCTCCGTAGTCTTCACCTCGTGCCACTTAACCTCGTATGGGAGGTCGTCCCAGAAGTACTTGCGATGATACTCCAAAATATCACCCATAGGCGCAGGGGCATAGATATCCAGAGGCGTACGTTTACCTTCAAGACCGAGGGTTGCAATAAGCGGGAAGAGTCCAAAGCAGTGGTCTCCGTGCAGATGTGATATAAAGACAGCCCTTAGGCGTAGCGGATTGATGCCACGCCTAATGAGCTGCTGTTGAACACCCTCACCCGCATCTACAAGGTAGTATTGCTCATTGAGGTTTACCACCTGTGCCGAGGGGTGAGCCTTGGGTGTTGGTTTAGCGGATGAATTACCAAGTATGGTTACGCTAAACGCCATATATTACTGTGCAAGCAACCAACGCTCGCAGTCAAGAGCTGCAATACAGCCTGAGCCTGCAGCTGTGATAGCCTGACGGTAGTGTGGGTCCTTAACATCGCCCGCAGCAAATACACCCTCAACAGAGGTCTTAGATGTGCCTGGAACGACCTTGATGTAACCCTGCTCGTCAAGCTCCAACTGACCCTTGAATACCTCAACATTTGGATGGTGACCAATAGCAAGGAAGAAGCCCATGATGTCCAATACGCGCTCCTCGCCAGAGTTGCTAACAACGCGTACACCTGTTACACCATCCTCGTCACCAAGCACCTCCTTAGTGTTGTGCTCAAACAACACCTCGATGTTTGGAGTATTGAACACACGCTCCTGCATAGCCTTAGATGCACGAAGGTAGTCCTTACGAACGATAAGGTAGACCTTCTTGCAGATAGATGCAAGGTAAGTAGCCTCCTCGCAAGCAGTGTCGCCACCACCTACAACTGCTACATCCTGCTTACGGTAGAAGAAACCATCACAAGTAGCGCAAGCACTAACACCCATACCGCGGTACTTAGCCTCAGACTCCAAGCCAAGATACTTAGCCGAAGCACCCGTAGCAACGATAACAGCATCAGCCTCAATCTGGTGCTCGTGGTCTACGGTCACCTTAAATGGACGCTTAGAAAGGTCGATATTTGTGATGATACCGCGACGAACGTCTGCACCGAAGCGCAAAGCCTGCTTACGCAAGTCCTCCATCATTGCAGTACCGGTGATACCCTGTGGGTAACCTGGGAAGTTCTCAATCTCAGTAGTTGTAGTAAGCTGACCACCTGGCTCAATACCCTCGTAGAGCACTGGCGACAGGTTAGCACGTGAAGTGTAGATTGCAGCGGTGAAACCAGCAGGACCGCTACCAATAATCAAAACTCTTACTTTCTCCATAGTCTTAGATTTGTTTGGTTTATTATTAATGTATCTCAAAAATTTCTATCTCGAATTTAGGAAGTCAGCCTTATGCTCCTCCTCATCGCGGAAGTCGTAGCCATAGCCCACCATCATATCGAAGCCCGAGTCGCGCATACGGTCCGATTCTGTCACCTCGCGCATAGACTTACGAATATTCTCCGCTGAGGCAATCACATCACGAACCTCATCATCCGTAGGGGCATAGCCCATCAATTGGCTTAGCACACCGTAGGCGTATGATGCAGCCATATTATTATACTGCGACATCAGAGCTTCAAATCGTTCAGACACCTCATTCAGCGTTGCACCACGCTCGGCAATATCGGTCATTATACCCTCAACAACACCCAATGGTAGATACTGACCAGCAACATCTATCCACTCTGTACCATCGTACCCTGTTGAACGGTAGTCGCCACCTGAGAGCATCGTACCCAGCGATGCTGCAATAGCGCTATTGTAGAGCTTAACACCACGCTCCGCCATTGGAGTCTTTATAATCGTACGGTTGTAGTTGTAGCTCTTAGCCTCAGGGTTTCCATCCAACATTCGGGTAAGAACATCCACACCGCGAAGCATCTTGCCCGTAACAAAGGGGTTATGCTCCTCGAAACAGATATTATCGCGCTTCAAGCTACGTCTATCACGACTCTTCCACTTCTCAATATCGCGCACCGTACCATAGCTCTTCAACGACAGCGCTGGCATCAATATCGACTGACCACCCTCCTCAATAAGGTAGGAGTATGGCATATCCTGCGTATCGTGGTGGCGTGTATGACGACCAAGAATCACGGTATATGGTCCCTCAATCGCGGGCGACATAACATAGGCACTACTACCAAACTTACTACCGCGCTGGTGCACTGCCTGATGCACCGCACCACTCTTAAATAGGTGGTTCGACTGGTTTGTACCACTACCCGCGTTGAAGAACGAGAAGATACCCGCAATCAGCAACGAGGACTTATGGTGCGACACGGTAAATGGTCCCGCAAAGACCGATGCCGCCTCACCATTCTCGAAGTGGCAGTTGGCAAACATCAAGGTGTCTATCGCTGTAAAGCCATTATCCACCACAGATTTCTCGCCCACAAAGGCGTGTTCGAGGCTCGAAGCACCACTTACATGGGCATCGTTATCAATGATAAAGTTACGGGCACGAACATCAATACCTACGTATGAGCGGCTACCGACAGTGCCATTTTCAAGGTGCGATACACCCTCCACACGGCAATTATCCTCGATTATGGTCTCGCGTATAAACCTCGCTCCGAGCACCGTACTGTTATCACCCACACGACCCATATTCGATAGATGCTCCTTAGCGCGCTCCTCGACCAAAGTTTTCAATCGTTCAACCATTTTTGGACGATTGCGCATCATAGTCATAAGGTAGGCTATCTGCGATGTTAGCTCCCTATATATCAGTGCCGAGCGACCACCATTCTCATTTACCGCAGCCACACTAACGCCCTCGCCAAACGAGGACTCCTTACGGCACTCCATACGCAACACGTCGTCTATGACGCAGTTGCTACCAATATGATAGTTCGATATCGTCGAGTCACTAATATACGTATTCGAGCCGATAGTTGCACTACCCTCAAAGCGGACATTACGCAACTGCTCGATGCTGAAATCCTCGGAGACCAAGACCTTGTCCCACTCCTCTGCATAACAGCCTCGCATAAGCAATGCCTCGCGCTCTGTAACGCTTGTTAATCGATATCCCTTCATCATAGTATAACGTTACTTGCCGTCGTATGGTGTATATACCACACGCTTAGTTTCAAAAAATTCATCGTCGAACATCGCACCTATATCGTGAACATCCCATCTGCGACGTGTGAGGGCAAGCTCCTCCGCGAGGTCGCCACCTTTGAGGTATAGAATACCATTTTTCAGCGTTCCAGCCTCGCCCTTGCGCAACAACACCCACGCCCACGGCATAAACTTCGACATCTCGGTAACGGCACGCGACACCACATAGTCGAACTTCTCGCCAAGCTGCTCAGCACGCGAGTTTACGGCGCGCAAATTCTTAATCTCTGCACCCTCAGCAACACCCTCAACTACCTTAATCTTCTTACCGATAGAGTCGACACCGACGAACTCTACATCTGGAAACAGGATAGCAAGTGGCACAGAGGGGAAGCCTCCACCACAACCAATATCCACCACCTTAGCACCTGCCCTAAATTGACAGACCTTAGCTATTGCCAACGAGTGAAGAATATGTCGCGTATAGAGATGCTCCATATCCTTGCGCGACACAACATTTATACGCGCATTCCACTCACTATACAGCTCTCCAAGCCTTGCAAACTGCTCCTGCTGGCGAGGTGTGATATCTGGGAAGTACTTTAATATCAGTTTACTATCCATAGTTCAAACCTTTCTCGGTTACTCCTTTTCGATTATCATCTTACAAATTGCTGCCCTGGCACGACGTATCTGCGTCTTTATCGTGTTGAGCGGGCGACCGAGCTTCTCGGCAATCTCCTCATAGGAGTACTCCTCCAAGAATCGCATCTCTATCACCTGACGATACTCTGGCGTAAGCTCCTCCAAGGCGTTGTAGAAGTGCGCTCTTGTTTGGTTTATAATCACCGACTCCTCAGGCGAAGGTGCCGTAGCCAACGGAACACGAAAACGCTCATCCAACGAGAGGTCACCACTCTTTCTACGCAGGTGGTCGACCAACGTATTGCGCGCTATGGAGTAGACCCACTGACCGAAGGTATAGTTCTTCGAGTAGTCGTTAATATGCAGATAGACCTTAATGAAGGTCTCCTGCAATAAATCGCTCGCCATAGTCTTCTCCTCCAAGCGCTGCTCGAAGAGACGCATCAAAGCGTCACGATAGCGCGTGAAAAGGTACTCAAACGCCTGCTGGTCTCCCGCCGAGGCGAGGTCCACAAGCGTTGCATCGCTGGCTACAATATAGTCATCTATCTCCATATCTTTGGGGTGTTATGACTATCGTGCGAGCCAATTATCCACTCTATTACAGGACCTACAAGGTCATATATCCAATACTTCGAAGCTATACCCCGCTCGCCAAGTTTTCTACCCACGCGGGACGACGACCATAGAACGATAAGGTAGCGTAGCAACACCATTGCAGCAACAGCAATCTTTATCTCAACAGGCAATACCACAATCGCCACAATCGAGCTAAGAAGAAACAACACGCGACTACCGCGCTCACGGCGCATAAAGAGCTTGCGCGATGCGGGATAGCTATCCACCGTAGAGCCATAGTAACGCTCATGCTCCAACCACTCGCGCCACGCCAAAGGTCGCTGCTCCTCAACAATAGCACGTGGTGAAAGCACCACCGCCAAACGCTCAGGCGTAGCTATGTCCTGCAAATAGAGGTCGTTATCACCAATATCAATTGCCAAATGATTATATCCGCGAGTAGAGTCGTACAACGACTTTGTAAAGCCGTAATTGCAACGTGGAGCATAGTAGAACTTACCCTGTACAGCCGATGCCATAGCATTGCGCATATTGTGCATCTCGACCATACGTTTTAGGTAGTTACGCAGATTATCCTGCTCGTAACAAGCCACCGATGAACCTACCACGACCTCACCATACTCAAAGCCCTTGGCCATAAACGTCACCCACTCATCGCTCTTAGGCATCGAGCCTGTGGTAGTAAAGAGCAATGCCTCATACTGCGCCGACTTGATACCCACGTTCAACGCCTGCTTGGTAGATATGTAGATGCGGTCGTTAGCACCCATCTTCGTTAGTCGCATATAGGAGTAGTTGTTGCGGATGTTTTGCAACTCCTCGTAATACTCCATATCGCCACCAATATAGACCACTACAACCTCGTAGTGAGGATACTGTTGGTTTAGCAACACGGGGAGTTCCTCGGTTAAAAACCTCTCGTTTTCGCCTCTTACAGCCACAATTACAGACACGGGAGGGTTTTCCACAAACCTACGCTTACGTCGCATAAGACGAAAGCGATAGATACGGTAATATGCTATCAAATAGTAATATAGCTGCACAAAAAAGAGCACCACGATAACACCCATAAGTGCTACTCCTGCCCAAGTGTAATGTCTAAGTATTTCCTCAAAAACCTGTACCACAATTTATCTTAATCTATAATCGCACAAAGATAGTGAAATAAATCATATTTCACAATGCTCAATTCACAATTATTTTTCGTATCTTTGTGCGTTATATGCATAGTTATGAAATTTACTTTACAACATACTGCACCAGCCACTAATGCGCGTGCAGGATTTATTGAGACCGACCACGGCAATATTGAGACTCCAATATTTATGCCCGTAGGCACTGCTGCCGCAATGAAGGGCATCTTCCACCGCGACGTAGAGCAGGAGGCAAAGGCACAGATTATCCTTGCCAACACCTACCACCTCTACCTCCGCCCAGGTATGGATATTATCGAGCAGGCGGGAGGTGTTCACCGCTTCTCGTCGTGGAACAAGCCTATGCTTACTGATAGTGGTGGTTTTCAGGTCTTTTCGTTAGCTGCATGTCGCAAGCTAAAAGAGGATGGTTGCCACTTTCAGTCGCATATCGACGGCTCACGCCATGTCTTTACACCAGAGAGCGTTATCGACACCGAGCGCACCATTGGCGCAGATATTATGATGGCTTTTGATGAGTGTCCTCCGGGCGATGCTCCATACGACTACGCAAAGAAGTCGTTGGCACTCACCGAGCGCTGGTTAGAGCGTTGCTTTAACCGCTACCACCAGACAGCACCAAAGTGGGGTCACTATCAGTCTCTGTTCCCTATTGTTCAGGGTGCTGGCTATCCAGATTTGCGAGAGCGCGCAGCACGCAACGTATTGCAGTACAACGCCGATGGCTATGCTATTGGTGGTTTGGCTGTGGGCGAGCCTACAGATGTTATGTACTCTATGATTGAGGTCTGCAACTCGGTGCTTCCTACCGATAAGCCTCGCTACCTTATGGGTGTAGGCACTCCTGTCAATATCCTCGAAGCGATAGACCGCGGTGTCGATATGTTCGACTGTGTGATGCCTACGCGTAATGGTCGTAACGGACAGATATTCACCTCTGAGGGTGTTATCAATATCCGCAATAAGAAGTGGGAGAACGACTTTTCGCCTATCGACCCTAATGGTGTTACGTTCGTTGACCACCAATACACCAAAGCATATCTCCACCACCTTGTAGTATGTAAGGAGATGCTTGCAGCACAGATAGCATCGCTACACAATACAGCCTTCTACCTATGGCTCGTTGGCGAGGCGCGCAAGCATATCATCGCTGGCGACTTTAAGCCTTGGAAGGAGGAGATGGTCGTAAAACTTAGTCGCAGATTGTAATCGAGAAATTAAAGATGAAACTTATTCCATCTATACCTGCATATAGAACGTTAGATAGGTACATCCTACGCAAGTTTTTGCTAACCTACCTATTTGGTTTGTTGATGATGACCATCATCCTGGTTGTCTTCGACTATGTGGAGCGTGTCGACGACTTTACCGAGCTGCACGCCCCCTGGGATGCCATTATTTTCGACTACTATCTAAATTTCATTCCGCACTTTATAAACCAATTTAGTGCGCTCTTTACCTTTATCTCGGTAATCTTCTTCACCTCGAAGCTGGCGATGCAGACCGAGATTGTGGCGGTACTCTCGGGTGGTGTTAGCTTCCGCCGTATGATGTGGCCATATATGCTTGGTGCGGGTATCATCGCCTTCTCGAGTCTTGCGCTTAGTTTGTGGATTATCCCCGAGGGACAGAAGGAGAGCGTGGAGTTCCAGTCGAAATACTTTAAGGGTAACCAACTTATCGACTACGACCAGAATGTCTACCGTCAGCTTGAAGATGGTACGTTCGTATATGTGCGTGGCTACAACCCGCACACTGAGCGTGTTCCATTCTTTGCAATTGAGAAATACGAAGGCTCAACAATGGTCGAGGTACTAAACGCCGCAAATGCCACGTTTGACGATGAATCGGGACGCTGGACAGCACCTCGCTACGTGATATACTCGCGTACCGAAGATGGCTCGCTTGGTTACGAGCAGTTTAGAAATCTCGACACTCTAATCAACCTCGATGCACGCGAGCTTATCGAGCCAAAGGGCTTAGTTAAGACATTGAGAATAGATGAGCTTAATGACTTCTATCATCAGCAGAAGAGCAAGGGTTCGGACGATTTGTTCCTTATCGAGGTAGAGCGCCACATTCGCTTCTCCTACCCATTCTCAACCTTTATCCTTACGCTCATAGGCGTATCCATCGCTTCGCGTAAGGTGCGTGGTGGTATGGGTATGCATATCGGTTTGGGTATCACACTATGCTTCGGTTATATCATGCTCGGTCGTATCTTCGAGCAGGTAGCCTTGGGTGGCACACTTCCACCATGGTTCTCGGTGTGGTTGCCGAACCTAATATTTGCCCTTATTGCTGTATATGTCTATCGTAAAGCCCCAAAATAGCAATGCGCACTATTAATGAAATATCCAACATCGTACGTCAGGGCGAGCGCATCACGGCTGAGGATGCTTTGACCCTCTGGCACGAAGCACCCCTCTGGCTCTTGGGCGAGTTAGCCACAGAGCGCAAGGAGAGTGTGAGTGGCAAGGAGGTATATTACAATCGTAACGTACACCTTGAGCCTACGAATATCTGCCTCTTTAACTGCGAGTTCTGCTCTTTCCGACGTAGGGAGAGCGATGCCGATGCGTGGTATATGTCGCTGGACGAGATTGAGGCACGCGCAAAGGAGCTTCGTGGCACAGACATCACCGAGGTGCATATCGTCGGTGGCGTACACCCTAAGCACGACCTTGCAACCTATTGCGCTATGATACGCCGCGTTAAGGGAGCACTACCCCACGTTGCAGTTAAGGCATACACCGCTGTTGAGATATTCTATATGATTCGTAACGAGGGCATCTCTATTGTCGAGGGTCTTCGCAGGTTAAAGGAGGCAGGTATGGAGTGCATACCTGGTGGCGGTGCCGAGATTTTTGATGCCGAGCTACGCAAGAAGATATGCCCTGAAAAGTGTAGTGCCGAGGAGTGGCTTGCAGTGCATCGTGCAGCGCATAATATGGGCATTCCTACGAACTGTACAATGCTATACGGACATATCGAGAGCCTCGAACAGCGCATCGACCACTTGGAGCGTCTGCGCACCTTGCAGGATGAAGCCCCTGGCTTCGATGCCTTTATTCCGCTTAAATACCACAGCCGTGGCAACCGTCTCTCGGAGGCTGGAGAGTGCTCCGTGGAGGAGGATTTGAGGATGATAGCCATAAGCCGTATCTTCCTCGATAACATTCCACACATCAAGGCATATTGGGTATCGTATGGCAAGGCTACAACCGAAATGGCCCTCGCCTTTGGTGCAGATGACATAGATGGCACTATTGGCGATACCACAAAGATATACTCTATGGCTGGCGGTATCGAGCGCCCTACGATGAGTGTCGAGGAGCTTGAAGCGATGGTAAAGAGCGTAGGCTACACCCCTATCGAGCGCGACTCACACTATAACCGTGTGGAGCGTCTACCCGATACCTTCACAACTACAAAAGACGATAACACACCCGAAGTGAGAGAGATGGCTACTAAAAAGGAGAGTTCAACAACAAAGGCTACAACCAAGCCACGCACAGCAAAGAGCGCAAATAGCAAAAAGAGTGGTACAATATCGCTACTTAAACGTAGACCTCTGATTGCCAATATCATCTATATGGGCATTGTTGGTCTGGCGATTATCGTGGCGGTATACATAGGTTTGAAGATTGGCACACGCCACGGTCGCGTTATCGAGGTTCCAAACTTTATGGGTATGGTTATCGACGATGCTAACCGCATAGCCGAAAACAACGATCTTAGACTTATCGTTCGAGATTCGATTTTCGATGTTGCACTTCCAGGTGGTACAATCGTCGATCAGCTCCCTAAAATCTCACCTCTTAGGAAGGTTACTGTGAAACCTGGTCGCAAGATATATGTCACCATAAATGCCTACACACGCCGCAAGGTGGATGTACCATACGTAGCTAAGCAGACACTACGCCAAGCTCTTAACCAGATTGAGCGTTCGGGGCTTACCATTGCCAAGCTACACTACACTGAGGATATGACCTCTACGGACTATGTTACGAAGCAGAGCGTTGGCAACGACGAGATTCTACCTACCACAAAGCTACGCGCCCCTGCGGGCACAGGCGTAACGCTTCAGGTAAGCTACCAAGAGAGAGAGCAGAACACCTCAACACCACGCCTCGTAGGTCTCAATCTGCAACAGGCGAAGAATACGTTGTGGGATAATGGTTTGAACGTAGCAGAGGTGGTCTACGACGATAGCGTTGACGACCTTATCGCCTGCCGAAAGGCAAAAGTATATAAGCAATCCTCGAAGATTGGCACACAGCTACATCGCGGCAGTGCGGTATCGCTATACCTAACCTGCGACAAGGCGCTTATCGATTCGATGAACAAGGTAGCGACAGAGGAGATTAAGGAGCAGGAGCGACTACGTCGTGAGGCTCTACTTGAACGCGAGATGGCAACCAACGAGGAGGAATAACCTAAATTGGAATAGATGGAGAAGTATATAGATGAAAAGATAGTCTCGGCAGATATAGAGTGCGACGAGAACGAAAACGAGGAGTTGTATGAGCACTATGCCGTAACGGTGGATAAGGGACAGTCGATGATGCGTCTCGACAAGTTCCTCACCATACGCCTTGAAAACACCTCGCGTAACCGCATACAGATGGCTGCCGATGGCGGAAATATCATCGTAAACGGCAAGCCTCAGAAGTCGAGCTACAAGATTAAGCCCCTCGACCAGATTTCAATCGTCATGCCCTATCCTCGTCGTAAGGATGAGATTGTGCCAGAGAATATTCCACTCGACATTGTCTACGAGGATGACGATATTATCGTGGTGAACAAGCATGCAGGTATGGTCGTACACCCAGGTGTCGGCAACCATAGCGGCACGTTAGTACACGCCCTATCCTACCACCTACGCGACTTGGAGATGTTTAGCGAGGGTAATGCCCGCGCAGGTCTTGTACACCGTATCGACAAGGATACCTCTGGATTGTTGGTCGTAGCTAAGAATGAACGCGCCCACGCCGCGTTGGCAAAGCAATTTTTTGACCATACCATCTATCGTCGCTATGTGGCGTTGGTATGGGGTAACATCGCCGAGGATGAGGGTACTATCATCGGACATATCGGTCGCAACCCTAAGGATAGAATGCAGATGTTCGTCTTCCCCGATGGCGAGGAGGGTAAGCACGCAGTGACACACTTCAAGGTGCTACGTCGCTATGGCTATGTGACCCTTGTAGAGTGCCGTTTGGAGACAGGTCGTACGCACCAGATTCGCGTGCATATGTCTTGGCAGGGACACCCGCTATTTAACGATGAGCGCTATGGCGGTGACCGTATCCTCAAAGGCACAACATTCATGAAGTATAAGCAGTTTATCGAAAACTGCTTCAAGTTAGTACCACGTCAGGCGCTCCACGCCCGCGCTTTGGGCTTCAACCACCCTACTACGGGGAAGTATGTGCAGTTCGAGTCGGAACTTCCGGAGGATATAAAGGCGGTACTACAAAAGTGGGACACCTACACCGATGCTGTAGGTATGGACCTCGATGAGATATAAACAATAACGATATAGAGTATGTTTCTACCAACAACAACCAAGGAGGTTGAGGCTCGCGGATGGGACGAGTTAGATGTCATAATCTTCACGGGTGATGCCTACATCGACCACCCCGCCTTTGGTGCTGCCGTCATAGGTCGCATCCTCGAAGCTGAGGGCTACCGTGTGGCTATTGTGCCACAGCCTAACTGGCGCGACGACCTCCGCGACTTCAAGAAGCTCGGCAAGCCACGCCTCTTCTTTGCAGTGTCGGCAGGTGCTATGGACTCTATGGTCAACCACTACACGGCGAACCTGCGCCTACGCTCTAACGATGCCTATACGGCGGGTGGCAAGGCTGGCTTCCGCCCCGACCGCACAGTAGATACATACACTAAGATTCTTAAAAAGCTATACCCACACACGCCTGTTGTTGTGGGTGGTATCGAGGCATCGCTACGCCGCCTTACACACTACGACTATTGGAGCGATAAACTACAACGCTCGATACTCGATACGTCGGGTGCCGATTTGCTTGTCTATGGCATGGGCGACAAGCCTATTAGAGAGGTTGCCAAGGCTATGCGTAATGGCTTTAATATGAAGCTACTCAGGGGTCTAAGACAAGTAGGATTTATGTGCGATAAGGAGTACGTCGAGCGATTGTATAACGGCAAGACCATCGTTCTCAACTCCTACGAGGAGTGCGTTAAGGATAAGACAAAGTTCGGCAAGAACTTCACCGAGATTGAGACCCTAAGCAATATGATGGAGTGTAACACTACGCTTGTGGAGCAGAGTGGCGATAGATATGTCGTAATCACACCACCACACGAGACCCTCACCACCGAGGAGCTGGACCACTCGTTCGACCTTCCATACGAGCGTGCGCCACACCCACGATATAAGGGTAAGGGAGACATCCCTGCGTGGGAGATGATTAAGCACTCGATAAATATCCACCGCGGTTGCTTCGGTGGTTGCTCCTTCTGCACCATCTCGGCACATCAGGGCAAGTTTATCAACTCGCGCTCGGAGCGTTCGATTATCGAGGAGGTTAAACGCGTGAGCCAGATGCCAGACTTTAAGGGCTACCTCTCGGATATCGGTGCGCCATCGGCAAATATGTATCGTATGCGTGGCAAGGACGAGGCGTTGTGCAAGCGCTGCAAGCGCCCATCGTGCCTGCATCCTAAGCTCTGCCCAAATATGAATAACGACCACCGCCCGCTACTCGACCTATATCGCAAGATACGCGAGGTCAAGGGCATTAAGAAGGCATTTATCGGCAGTGGTATACGCTATGACCTATTCGACAACTCGCCTTACTTCGAGATGGTGGTTAAGCACCACACCTCGGGTCGTTTGAAGGTTGCCCCTGAGCATACCGAGGAGCGCGTGTTGAAGCTTATGCGCAAGCCATCGTTCTCTATGTTCGAGGATATGAACCGCCGCTTCCAGCAGATATGTCGTAGAGAGGAGCTTAAGTATCAGCTTATTCCATACTTTATCTCCTCACACCCAGGTTGTGAGGAGCGCGATATGCGTGCATTGGCAGATAAGGTCTTAGGTCGCCTACAATTTAATTTGGAGCAGGTGCAAGACCTCACCCCTACCCCTATGACCCTATCGTCGGTAATGTTCTACACGGGCATAAACCCATACACGGGCGAGGAGGTATACGTGGCACGCACGCAAGAGGATAAGCGTCACCAGAAGAGCTACTTCTTTGGTGGCACACTCCCAGAGGAGAAGCGCCGTCCAGCGAAGCCACAACCACGTGACACAAAGTATAAAAAGAGTAATAATAAGTATCGACGATGAAGAGAGTATTAGCAATCGCCGCACTGCTAATGGTTAGCTGCGGTGGCAACCAGAACAACACAACAACGGTTGTAGAGAAGAGCCCTAAGAAGGTTAGCAAGATTGCAAGCCAGAATAAGCAATCAGAGGATGAGGTGATAACCCCCAAGATCGCCCCAATTAACGCTAAGGAGATCACGGCAGATAAGGATGTCGAATACCTCAATAGAAACAAGTAAAAACTGAGGTAATGATGCAAAAATTTCGTGGGATAGTACTCATAGTACAGCCCACGAAATTTTGTTTGGGATGTGACGCAGATGCGCTGCTGTCCATAACGTGAAATTTTCGTCAGAGTGGTGCAGATGTATTGCATCGCAAAAGAGACCACTCTGGGATAGTAGTTGACCTACAGCCCAGAGTGGTTTACTTTTTGGGATGTGACGCAGATGCGCCGCTATCACGAAAATTTATGGGAGGGGAACGACATTAGCAAAACCCATAAACGCCATCGCTAAGAGTCCTGCGGTGATAAGCGCGATAGGCACACCGCGCATAGCGTTAGGTGTATCTTCAACCTCCAAGCGCTCACGAATACCAGCAAATAGGATAAGAGCGAGAGCAAAGCCAAGGGCGGTTGCTACGGAGTAGACAACACCCGTAAGGAGGTCAAAATCCTTCTGCACCGAGATAATAGCCACGCCCAACACAGCGCAGTTTGTGGTGATAAGAGGGAGGAAGATACCAAGCGCCTGATAGAGGGCTGGCGAGGTCTTCTTCAACACGATCTCCACCATCTGCACAAGGGCTGCGATAACAAGGATAAAGGTGATAGTCTGCATAAATTCGATACCAAAAGGTACGAGCACATAGTTCTGAAGTGCCCACGTAACGACCGATGCCAAAGCCATAACAAAGGTTACTGCCATACCCATACCGAAAGAGGTCTCGACCTTAGAGGATACGCCGAGGAATGGACAGATACCGAGGAACTGCGAGAGTACAACGTTGTTCACAAAGATGGCACCGATAATGATGGCAAATAGCGTAATCGACTGCACGCTAACACTACCCGTAGCGAAGCCATTGAGCACCTCGCTCGAAATATTCTCTGCAATAAGTATATTCATAATTTATCGTTTTGCAACTTTGTTAAACAATACCATCAAATAACCAAGCACCAAGAAACCACCTGGGGCAAGGATGAACAACAATGGCATAACGCCATCAGCGAACGTGTAGCCGAAGATAGAGCCCGCACCAAGCATCTCGCGCACAGCACCAATAACAGTCAATGATAGCGTAAAGCCGAGACCGATGCCGATACCATCGAGAGCCGAATCCACAACACCATTCTTCGAAGCGAAGGCCTCGGCACGACCGAGGATGATGCAGTTAACCACGATAAGTGGAATAAAGACACCCAACGCCGAGTACAACGATGGCAGGTATGCCTGCATAAGCATCTCAATGATGGTTACAAAGGATGCGATAACCACGATAAAGGCTGGGATACGCACCTTGTCAGGAATAAGGCTCTTGATAAGCGAAATCACGATATTCGACATAATAAGCACGGCCATAGTAGCCACACCCATACCCATACCATTTATTGCCGACGAGGTAACGCCCAACGTAGGACACATACCCAAGATAAGCACAAAGGTAGGATTCTCTTTAAGAATACCCTTAGTTATAATCTGAAGCTTACTCATTATCCTGCTCTCCTTTCTGAGCCTCAGGCTCATTTGTTAGACTCTCATAAGGGATTGATGCGCCCGTAGGTGCTGCCTCCAACGCCTCGTCGCTGGTATCCAAGCCGCCAGTTGCCCAGAGGTAACCTGCATAGGCAGTCTCCACAGCATTAGCATAGGCGCGTGAGGATATTGTCGAGCCTGTAAGGGCATCGAACGAGCCACCCTCCTTCGAGACACTGAATTTAAGCGCCGAGGCGCTCTTACCCATAACGCTACGCTCAAGGCTATTGCCCGCCTTGGTCATATTAGCACCAAGGCCTGGGGTCTCCTTCTGCGATAGCACCTCAACGAGGTTTACAACAGCCTCGCCATCCTGCTCCTTAAAGCCTACCATAAGGGTAATGCGGTCAGCATAGCCACTGCGTGTAATGCTTGGAGCCTCAACAGCGTAGCCCAAAACCGAATTATCTACACGGCTTGCCACGGTGCTCACCGTAACCGCAAAGTCGCCGATAAGACGTGTGGTGTCGCTTAGCACGATAGCCTCCTCAGAGGTTACACCCAATACCTTATACTTTGCCGCATCCTTAGTCTGCTGCTGGCTTAGTTCAATAGCACCCTTAGTAACATCGTTAACCAACGCCACAAGGAGTGCCGATACGGCTGTTATCACACACAGCGCGATGACCATATTTCGTAGTGAACTCTTCATACTCGCCAATTATTTAGTGCCGAAGCGTTTAGGACGACAATACTTATTAATAAGAGGTGTCGCAGCATTCATAATAAAGATTGCAAACGACATACCCTCTGGATAGGCACCCCACAAGCGGATAATCATCGTCAACAGACCGATGCCAACACCATAGATAATCATACCCTTATGCGTCATTGGCGAGGTCGAATAGTCGGTTGCCATATAGATAGCGCCAAGCAAAGCACCACCCGCCAAGATATGGAACAAAGGAAGCTGATATACCAAATCGCCACCTTTGCCAAGACCTACGCAAGCGGCAAACACCGCCATAGTACCAAGCACCGCAACAGGGATATGCCATGTGATAACCTTACGCCACAAGAGGTAGATACCACCAAGGATAAGTGCCAACGCACCAATCTCTCCCATAGAGCCATTCATATGACCACCAAGCATCTGCAAGAAGTCTACCTCGGAAAGCAGCGAGGTATTGTACTTAACATCTGCAAGGAGCGTAGAGCCCGAGAGCGCATCAGGCACACCCGTAGTCCAATCGGTCATCTGCACAGGGTAGGCAATAAGCAAGAAGATTCGACCTGTAAGCGCAGGATTAAATGGGTTACATCCCAAGCCGCCAAAGGTCATCTTACCAATACCTATCGCTACCAAAGCGCCAATAACAACAATCCACCATGGAATACCCACAGGGAGATTGAAGGCAAGAAGTAGACCTGTAACGACTGCCGAGAGGTCACAAATAGTGGATTTACGCTTCAAAAAGAGGCGACTAATAAGATACTCAAACACCACACAGCTAGCCACCGCAACAGCAGTGATAAGAAGCACGCGCATACCAAGGATGTAGGTCGACACCGCCAACGCTGGGAGCAATGCCAATACTACATCGCCCATGATACGGCTGGTGCTCTCTCCTCCGTGGATATGTGGTGAGGGTGCAGCAAAAATTCTGGTTGCCATATAATTAATCTTTATTTACTTATTCTCGTTAATAGCCTTATACTACTTCTTATCCGCAGCCGCGCGCGCACGTATATTTGTCATCACAGTCTGCTTACCGATACGGATATAGTCCAAAAGCGGAACATTCGATGGACAAGTGTATGAGCAGCAGCCACACTCGATGCAATCTACGGTGTTGTGCTCCTCTGCCATATCCCACTTCTGCAACTTTGCCAACCTAGATAGCAAGTATGGCTCAAGACCCATAGGACACGCTGCCACACACTTTGCACACTTGATACAAGCCATCTCCTTGCCTCGCGCAGCCTCCTTGCCACTGATAACAGTGATACCCGAGCAACCCTTGATAAGAGGTGCCGATACATCAACAATCGCACGACCCATCATAGGACCACCATTCAAAATCTTGACATCCGCCTCTGGAAGACCGCCCGCAAGCTCCAAAAGGCTACTTACCGACGTGCCAAAGCGAGCCAAGTAGTTGTGTGTCGACTTCAACGACTTACCCGTAACAGTAACTACACGCTCCACCAAAGGCTTATTCTTCTGCACAGCCTCATAGATAGCGATTGCCGAAGAGACGTTGCATACAACAGCACCCTCCGAGATTGGAAGTGCTGGTGGAGGTGCCACCTGACGACCTGTCACAGCCGCGATAAGCTGCTTCTCACCACCCTGTGGGTAGCGCAACTTCAATGGCATAACCTCGATACCGCGATAGTTATCACGGCTAATGATATTGCGAAGATGCTCGATAGCATCGGGTTTATTATTCTCAACACCGATAATGGCACGCTCAACACCCAAAGCACGCATTGTAATCTCCACACCTGTAAGCAACATCTCGCCGCGCTCAATCATATTGCGGTAGTCCGATGTTAGGTATGGCTCACACTCTACACCGTTGATAATCAAGACCTCTGCCTTCTGACCATCTGGAATAGAGAGTTTTACGTGTGTAGGGAACTGCGCACCGCCAAGACCTACAATACCCGCATCCTTAATCTTTGCGATAATCTCGGTAGGCTCGAGCAAGCACTCACGTTTAAGCTCTGGGCTAAGATCCACACCCTCAACCCAATCGTCACCCTCGCGCTTGATAACGACCATCACGCGGCGCTGACCCTGACCATTAGGCAAGGCGTCAACAGCGGTTACAGTACCCGAGATTGGCGAGTGAATATTTGCCGACACGAAGCCTACTGCCTGACCTATAAGCTGTCCTGCAAGCACCTTGTCGCCCTTATTTACTATTGGGGTTGATGGCGCACCGATATGCTGTATCATCGGGATTCTCACCTCTGCGGGCAACTCCAACACCTCGATAGCCTTATCCTTACTCCACTCCTTATTATCATGTGGGTGAATACCACCTATTGGAAATGTCTTCATACTACTACTTATTTGCCTCAGTCTTAGTTTCACCATTTGTCGCAGGAGCAACCTTTGGCTCCTTTGGTAGTGGCTCCATATTCACAATCTTAATTGCACCCGTAGGACACTCGTTCACGCACTTACGGCACAACTTGCACTTCTCGTGGTCGATATATGCCAAGTCGCTCTCGATGGTGATAGCACCAAAGGCACACACCTTAGCACACTTGCCACAGCCGATACATCCAGCCTTACAAGCCTTCAATACCACAGCGCCACGATTCTTAGAGCGGCAAGCCACATATATTGCTCTATTCTTAGGCCACTTCTTGCGCAACTCGAACAAGCCCTTAGGACACGCCTTAACACAAGCTCCACAAGCAGTACACTTATCTGCATCAACCTCCACAAGACCTGTCTTCGCATTAAGCTTCAACGCACCAAACTGGCAGGCGTGCACACAGTCACCATAGCCAATACAACCGAAGGCACAAGCCGACTCACCAACATAGAAGGTGTTTACCACTGCGCAATTCAACGCGCCATCGTAGTGGTTAACCTTTGGGCGCTTATCGCAAGTACCACCACAGCGCATCGTAGCAACCATAGGCTCCTTATCTGGCGCAACCTTACCCAAAAAGTTAGCAATAGCCTTCATCGTATCGCCACCAGCCACAGGGCAAAAGAGCGACGCGATATTATCTCTGCTAACCAACGCCTCAGACATCGCACGGCAACCCGCAAAGCCACAACCACCGCAGTTTGCTCCGGGCAACATCTTCTCCACATCGTCGATACGAGGATCCTCCTCAACCTTAAATCGCTGTGCTACGAAATACAAGATGACAGCAAGCAAGATACCCAACACTCCGAGGGTCAAAACTGTCAGTACCAAAGTATTCATTTTAGAACTCCTTAAAAATTGTAAATTCTATCTTTCGTTCAAATATTTTTCGTGTCAAATAAAGCCCTGCATAATAGATGACAACAGCCACGATAGAGGTCACTGCCGAAACGCCATCCGATAGTCCAAGTGCAACACTGCCGAACAACACGGCAAGCAAAACCACAAGAGGCACAATATAACCCCATACCACCGATGACATCGCCATAGACTCTCTTAGCAAGGCCACCACAACCCTGTCACCTACGCTATACTCCGAGGCGCGAGAGGTCCTCACTCGGATAATGCGCTCTGCACCACTCTCGCCACATATACCCTTAGCATGGCATCCCGCGCAAGCGCTCTGCGCCATCACACTAACAGTGACAGCATCCGTCTCAACGCCTATGACGATTCCCTTATGTTGCAAGGCAGAACTCATCCCCTATATATGTGCTTAGTCGCAGTAGTGATTTACCAATGGCATAAGCCACTCGTGACCAAAAGCACATGGTGAGAGACGCAATACCGGAGGGAACTGGTAGCGCTTCTTCTCATTCTCCATCACCATCTTATGAATCTTCTCCACTACAACAGCATCGAAACCCGCATTGATAATCTCCTCGCGGTGCTGCTTCTTCTCAATCATACGGAAGAGGATCGCATCAATAACCTCGTAGTGAGGCAAGAAGTCGCTATCCTTCTGGTTAGGGCGCAACTCCGACGATGGTTCCTTGTCGATGATAGCATCTGGAATAACATCGCCAAACGCCGAGTTGATATAGCGTGCCAAGTCGTAAATCTCACCCTTATACAAGTCTCCCGTAGGGCTGAATGTACCCGCAGTATCACCATAAAGCGTACACCAGCCAAGGGCGTTTTCGCTCTTGTTCGACGAGTTAAGCAACATATAACCCGTCTTATTCTGCAACGCCATAAGCATCGTTGTACGGATACGTGTCTGAATATTCTCCTCCGTAGCATCGAACTCCGTACCACCAATAACAGGCTGCAACGTGCCTACCATAGCGTTATATGCCTCGATGATTGGCAATACGCTATACTCTACACCAAGGTTCTCAGCAAGTTTCTTAGCATCCTCAACACTCTCGTTAGGTGTAAATGGCGATGGCATCAAAAGCACACGCACATTCTCCTTACCCAAAGCGCCAACTGCCAAGCAGGCAACAACCGATGAGTCGATACCACCCGAGAGACCTACACACGCCTTGCGATAGCCATTCTTGTGGAAGTAGTCACGAAGGCCCAAGCACGCAGCCTCGTAAATCATTCGAGTGCGATCCTTATACGAAGTGAATGGCACCTCGAAAGGCTTATTCTCTGCCTTTGTATCGAAAATCTGAACATCCTCCTCGAAGCTTTTGAGCAACTTAACAAGGCGCCCCTCGCTATCCAACACACCCGATGTTCCATCATAGACGATATTGCCTGAGCCACCCACCTGGTTAACAATTACGAGGGTCTTACCCTCGCTAAATGCCAAGCGACTAACCTTTTCGAAACGGCGCGATAGTAGACCCTTGCCATAGCGACGAGCATTTACCGAAATTATAGCATCTACACCCTCGTCTACATCCTCCATATAGCTGAGGTCATCACCCACAACCACATTCAAGGTTTCACCACCAATGGTGATATTATGGCTACCGATTGACGAGCCTACGATATAACCCATCTCACGACGTGCCGTAACGTGACGCTTGCCAATGTACTCGACATTGCCCTTGCCATCGATATAGGCAGCAGCGCTGATAGGACCCTCGGCAGTGAGGTAAGGCGTACCGACAATGGCAGCAATACCCTCACACTTCGAAGCGATACTCTCTACCGCCTCCTCGCAGAGTGTTAGGAATGTTGTCTTTGTTAGAAGTCCATAAGCTGGAGTTCCAGAGACTGCAAACTCAGCAAACACAACAAGGTCGGCACCCGCCTCCTTTGCATTGTTGATTGCCGAGATAATCTTCTCACTATTGGCCTTAATGTCACCAACTGTGAAATTGAGTTGAGCTAATGCTATCTTCATATCTTAATTTTACATTTTCGCTACCCGGAGAAGTCACCTCTATACCTAGGTATAGATATAACGCGGCAAAGGTAGTACAAATTTTCCATATATACAAGCATCATCATACACCTAATGCGCTGTTGCATAAAAATATATCAACAAAAGAGATAATTACCCCTACAAACACCTGAATAGAGGTTGTAAATCGTTGTAAACACAAAACATAATGGGGCTGACTAAAAATAATTTAGCCAACCCCAACAATCTAATATGGTCTATATTACCTGAGCATATCGTGCAAGTGTGTTGCAACATCAAGGCGATATATCGCACCACTCATTGCAACACCACCAAAGTTCAACTCCCTGAGATACTCTATCCTGTCAAAGGTCACGCCTCCTAAGGCGATAACCTTGCTATCAATGACACCGCTAAGTGATGCCTTACGCAGGCTATCATCGTCAAATGCAGACCTGTATCCCGCCTTTGATATACTATCAAAAATTGGACTTAACAGGAGATAGTCACACTCATCCTTGTATCGCACAACCTCCTCCAAAGAGTGACAAGAGCGCGTTTTCGAGCCATTGTACCCTTCGGGCAGGGCCTTGACATTTCGGTTAAGGTGGACACCCCGCAGCGCGAACTCGTAAAATAGTTCGGGATAGTCGTGAACAACGATCCTCTCCCTGTACACCCTGTCAAGAGCGAAGAGAAGTTCTCTACACTCTTCAACACTCGACTCAGGCTTTCGCAGATGAACAATATCTACACCTTTATCAAGCAAACGAGCAATTATATAGACATCTTCCGAAATAACCTTTGGCGTTGTTATAGCAATAATTTTCATTATTTTAGCCTCTCAATAATAAGATCTGCAACCTTCTTACCCGACAGAAGCATACCACCAAAGATAGGGCCCATACGAGGTGTTCCGCTTACGGCAGATGCCGCCATACCGCAGACATACAAACCTGGATATATCTCCTTAGTGCCGTTTACAACCTCCTCTTCGCCCGCAACAACATCCAGCGAACGCTCGCCAATAACAGCACCTGTGTCGGTAGCAAGACGGATACCATTCTTACGCGCTACGGTGCAACACATCTCACTGTCGTGGCCTGTGCCGTCAACGACACACTTAGCCATAATATTCAGCGGGTCGACGTGCATACCCTCTCTTAGCACAGGAGTCCAGTTAACCACGACACCACTAACTACATCATTCTTGAAGATAACATCCTCAACCGAGTAGCAGTTAAAGATGGTAGCACCCGCGTGAACAGCCTTATAAAGCAGTGCTGCGGTACTCTCCACCGAGTCCATAACATATAGGTTGTCATCATACTGCTCGTAGTTGATATCGAACTCCTTGATAATATGTAGCGCCTCCTCCTGAACAACAATCTGGTTGAACATCATAGCACCACCCCACATACCACCACCAGGCGATAGTTTTCTGTCGAACTGCGCAACCTTCAACCCCGCCTTAGCAAGGTAGTATGCCGCAACAATACCTGAAGGCCCGCCGCCCACAATGGCTACATCCAAATCCAAATTTCTCTCTAACTTATTGAAATAAGTAGAGATAATACCGTGTGATACATTTCTTTCAATCATAATGTTACATTAAATTTATAGGTTTGTTATATACTGTTTTTGCAATACTACACATCTCCATTACAGGCTCCTTAGCACCTATGATACTACCACTTAGGGCTATGCCATTAACACCGCATCTCAACAATTCGGGTATATCGTCCTTTGTGATGCCACCAATGGCGATAAGCGGTATATTTATATCGTACTCGCGCATCTTGGAGATTATATCGCTATAGCCCGCAACACCAAGTATGGGCGAGAGATTCCTCTTGGTTGATGTGTAACGAAACGGCCCACAGCCAAAGTAGTCGGGCGTGGCGGTGTGCAGTGTAGTTACTATATCCTCAAAGGTATTTACCGTAGCACCAATGATATACCCCTCACCAAGCATCTTGCGCGCTTGAGCAACAGGCATATCGTTCTTGCCAAGATGCACTCCATCAGCACCTATACGCTTGGCAAGCATCACATTATCGTCAACGATAAATGTTGCGCCATACTCCCTGCACATTCTCTGAACAACGACAGCAGTCCTCTCTATCAATGCCTCATTGACCTCTTTCATACGCAGCTGAATCCACCTGCACCCACCCTCTAACGCCATACGCGCAGAGTCGATATAGGAGTAGCGGTCGTTGTGGTGCGTAATAAACTGCAGTTTATAATTACTACCCCTCATTTATCATCATCTTTAATGGATTAAAACCGTGATTTACAGGGCCTATACCCCGTCCAATCACCATATCTGAGCCACAACGAATAGCCTCAGTAACAAACCTCTTAGCCTTGTCAATAGCCTCAACCACGCTACAACCGCGCGCCATAAACGCAGCGATGGCGGATGAAAGAGTACATCCTGTGCCGTGAGTATTACGAGTATGTATGGTCTCTGAGGTAAAGATTGTTGTTTCTATCTCCGATTGAGAAGAGGTAAAGAGTATATCGCTCTTCTGCTCACCCTCCTCGTGGCCACCCTTCAGAAGTATAGCCTTCGCACCATATTCAAAGAGAGATTTTGCCGCCTGCACCTTATGCTCATAAGTGTCGACAGAGATATTTGTGAGAGCCTCCATTTCGGGGATATTGGGCGTAACGAGCAGCGACATCGGAAGAAGTAGGCTCTTGACAACCTCCTGAGCGTCAACAGATAACAGGCGATGCCCTGTGCTTGATACCATAACAGGGTCGAGGATAAGAGGAATAGAGTATTTACTAAGTGCCTCAGCAACAGCCTCTACAATATCCACATTGGAAAGCATACCAATCTTGACAAACGAGGGTTGCAGATCATCCACAACAGCAATAATCTGGTCGTGGACCAAACGAGGAGATAGAGCAAATTGCGCGTGAACACCCTGAGTATTTTGCGCGGTGATAGCCGTAATGGCAGTCGCGCCATAGACACCAAGTGCCGAGAATGTTTTAAGATCTGCCTGAATGCCAGCCCCACCCGATGAGTCGGAGCCTGCGATAGATAATACTACAGGATAGGTTTTTCTTAGATTCATACCACTATTTTAAGGTTACTATATATGCTCAAAATAGTGGTACGGCAAGTACCATTGAAGAAGACTCCAAACTTCCAGCGTCAGCATTATCTGTACTGGTGCAATGTGTATAATCTCAGCCAGGGTAACCAAAAGGTATTCCCTAACACCACCATTCGAGTTCGATACAAAGATAAGTAATTATTTCTAAACTTATACTCCCACTCCTTAGTTTTTATAGATTAATTAATTTTGCACCTTCGACTAAATATGCTATCTTTGTTCAAACTAACAAATACAAACCACTTACATAACACCCACAACCCTATGGAAACAAAGAAGATAACACGCATATTGTTTGTCTGCCTCGGAAATATATGCCGCTCCCCTGCGGCAGAGGCGATGTTGAGAGTTTTGGTGGATAGAGAGGGGCTAAGTGATATGGTGGAGATTGACTCTGCGGGCACATATGGTGGCCATAGTGGCGAGCGTTCCGACCCTCGCATGCGTCGTGCTGCCGAGGCACGAGACATCGAGATGACACACCGTGCACGCCAAGTTCGCGAGAGCGATTTCGAGAAGTTTGATATGGTTATCGCTATGGACGACAACAATTACGAAAACCTCTTCCGCCTTGCCCCCGACCGCGAGGCACAGCAGAAGATCTACCGTTTCAGAGAGTTCCTACGCCACCACCCCGATTGGTCCTATATCCCCGACCCATACTACGAGGGTCACGAGGGCTTCGAGCTTGTCCTCGACCTTTTGGAGGATGGATGCAATACTCTCGTAGAGATGATACGAGAAAACTGAAAAGTGAAAAGTGAAAAGTGAAAAGTGTGGTGTCTGCGACGCATATTTATAAAACTCGCGCGAAGCGCACCATACTTTTCAGTTCTCAGTTTTCACCTTTTAGTTTAATTATAATAATGGTTTAATAACTCCAAACATCAGCCAGGCAATAACACCCGTAATAATGATATTAAAGAGCTGAGTACCAAGAAATGCGTGGAGGATTCTACGGTTCTCGCGTGATACAATATCTTTAAGGCGGGTATCCATACCTATGCAGACAAAGGAGAGCGAGAAGAAGAATGTAGAAAAGTTCTTCGCCAAGGCTGTCTCCATAACCTTACCAGAGGCATTAAGCGTAAGCATATCTTGCGTTTGCAGAATGCTAAACAGAGCCGACGCAAGGACAAAACCAAGTATAAATTTCGGAAATTTCTCCCAGACAATGCTTAACGATGGTCGGCCAATATTAGCCCCACTATTCGAGCGCGTAGAGAGGTAGAGGGCGATAAAGAATGCCACCACACCAATCAACACATTCTGCGTTGCCTTAACCACAATGGCGGTATTTTCCGCAATCTGACCCACAGACTCAGCCGAGGCTACAACGCCCGAGGTTGTATCAATAGTACCACCTATCCACGCTCCTATAATCTCATTCTGGATGGCTGGGTCATCAACCAGGCGTGGCACTACCATACCTGCTATCCACGGCATTATATATATCATTGGCACAACCACAATAAGCACCACCGATATAATATACGAGAGTTGCTTTTTATCGGTACCAGCCACACCCGAGGCGGTAATACAAGCCGAGACTCCACATATCGAGCAACCACTTGCGAGGGTCATCGCCGCAGCCTCCTCAATCTTCAATTTGCGGGCAAGCCAATAGCCAAACGTCCATACAACACCCACCACCAAGAGGGCTTGCACAAGTCCCGTAGCACCAGACTTCATAACATCCGAGAAGAGCACCGTAGCACCAAGGCATACAACACCTATCTTGATAAAAAACTCACCTTGTATCGCAGGTTTAAGCCACTCTGGCACCTTGAAGAGGTTGCGCACGATAAGACCAAACAGCACCGAGAAGAATACCGCCTCAAAACCATAGAACTTCACCGCTTCGAGCTTTGCCACCCACTGCGCCAATACCGCAATAGCGAAGATTGCGATAAAGGAGAGCAACAAACCCCTCATCGGGCGACCCAGCACTTTGTTACCCACAAAGAGCAGGACTAAGGCGATTAGAAAGAAGGCTCCAATATTGAACCACGCCTCTGCTGTAACGAGTGTTTCAGGGATTTTTGGACCGCCATTAGGTAGCAGAGGTGAGAGCATAGCGAGGGCAAGGAGCGGGATGCTTAGAAAAGTCACAACCCAATCCTCAGTAAGGTATTTTTTCATCTATTTACTTAATTCTGTTTTAGAAAATTGCTGTTAGCATTAGGTTTAGATAGCCGTTTGCATCTCGACGGACAGCATCCTTATTGCCACTCTGCTCGTGCGCATAGTTTAGCTGGAAGCGTAGGAAAGAGTATGGCTTAAACACTGCGCCAATGGTCACGCGGTCTGCCTGCCAAGTATGCGTTTCATACATCTGATTAAGCACCTCATAGCGCGCCACAAGCATCCAATCCTTCTTAATTTTGTAGCCACCCAACACATAGAACGACTCTACATCGAATGTATCGAACGTAGCACCAGCGTACTCGCTACGAAGAATAAACTCATTAACATCGTAAATGGCACCCAATGCCCAGCGGTCGGAGCTAACCGTTGAGGTCTCTTTATCGGTCTTGATATCGGTCTCTGTTGACATCACAGAACCTGAGAATGAAAGTTCCTTCGATGGCTTATAGATAAGACGAGCAACATAGTCCTTAGCATCGTTATTATCCTGAACATTGATGCCCGCACCATTGAACACACCGACATTGTAGCTTAGAACATTGTAGCCCTTAGCCTCAACCAAAGCGCCATAGAGCTGAAAGCCTATATCACGACCCGTAACAGCAAGACCATCATAATCTTTGGCATTGCGAGCCAGAAGTGTTGTAATATATGAGTAGTCAATAAGCTCCACAGTAGTAGGACCATAGATATCGTTCTCAATAGCAAACGGAATCTTAAACTGACCCAACTGCATACCGAGTTTAGATGATGGCTTATAGCGGAAGTAGAGGTCGCAAATCTTTGGCGAGCTAGCCATATCAACCTGCAAACGATAGTCGATCTTCTCCTCTTTAGCATTACCTGTAAGGCTCACACGTGCACGTTTAAGATAGAATGTCGATGAATCGCCTGTCGATTGAAAGCCACCCTGCAAGTATCCCGAAAGCGATAGGTGTTCCTGGGCGAATGAATTATTACTCTGCGCCGATGCCGAGAGCGACACCACCAACGCAACGATTGCTAAAAGATAGTTCTTCATTTTCATATTTTCTGTTGTTTAGTAATCTGGGGCAAATATATATTGTTTTTGCTATACAAAAGGTAGTATTTGTACTAATTATAACGAAATTTCATCACTACAATAGGGTTTGTTCTATTGATGAAGCTGGGTGCAGGTTGATAATCTTGGTGTGCTGTCTGCGAGCACGACCTACGGTATATCCCGTACCACTGCGCGCTCCATTCCACCACGCCACAAGATAACCCGCGCCATCGACCATCATATCATTACGCTGATGAAAGATTGAGTTTTGAAATGCAAAGCCAGCATATCTAATAACGTGAGCCTTAGCGATTATAGCATCGTATCTAAGTTTGCTTACTCTATCGAATCTAGCCGAGAATAGCGGCCACGGCACATATGCCTCCAATACCACATCATCGTGGAGTGCCATAAGTGCCACCACCGCCTCGCCCGCAGCGAGATCAAAACCCTCAGCCATACCGACACGGAAGGTGCGCACACCCTCGGCATAGAGATCCGCCACTATGGAGCGTAGTCTACAATCCGCCGAGTTATCGTAGGAGCGGTGTCCGCTAAATGCGGCAATATGAAGCATAGATTTCATTTCGCAAATATACAAAATTATATAGACTATGGCGTGTGTTTTGTATGTAATCTTTACGAAATTATTTTCAACACTTTCTAAAACGGTAAAAGATTATGAAAAAGAGTTCGGTTTGTCTACTTCTTGCGCTTGGTGGCGCTGTTGTAGGAGCTGCGGTGGCTATACTTGTAACACCACAGTCAGGCAGGGAGTTGCGCGGCAAGTTACGCACAGCATTTAACGAGGCACAGCATAGGATGCACCACGGTCACTGCGAGTGCGACGGCGAGGATTGTGAGTGCGACGAATAACATCAACGTTGTGTCGTTAATACTCTTTATGTGTGCCATATGCGTTGGGGCGTTTTCCCTCGCTATGGCACTTGCATTGTGGCTCGGGGAGTTGCTTTGCAGCGCAACGTTAGCGTGGATTATTGTTGGTGTGATATGGGTTATCATGGCACTCGTAATCTACTTTGTCTCGCTCCATAAGACCATCCGCCGCATCAACCGCCGCTTAGACACCATCTACGAAGTCAGCGCCACGGTAGAAGCACTGTACCGCCAAGTGGTGATGGTGATACGCAAGGTGATAAATAGCTGGAAATGAATGAGTAGTGAGAAATGAGTAATTAGTAATGGTTAAAAGTCTTCGACTTTTTATGGAGTGGGTTAATATGTGTTAATATGAGTTACGATGAGTATAAAAAATCACATAGTAACCCATAGTAACCTATCGTAACCCATAGTAACCTATCGTAACCCATAGTAACCTACAGCTTTAGCTGTCGCTTGGAACAAGCGAAATAAAAACCAAACCTCACGGGTTGCACCCAAATTTCTTGTCAGAAGGGGTCAGATTTGGCTCTGACACGAAAAATGGCGGATGGGACATACTGAGCGTATTTCCCATTCGGGCTTTGGATTGAGAGGTCGAGAATGCCCCTTATCGCGAGAAATAATTTCTTGTCAGAAGGGGTCAGATGTGGCCTCGATAAAGAAATTGCCCCAGATGGGACATACTTGGCGTATTTCCCATTTGGGGCAATGATTGAGAGGTCGCAGATGACCCCTTATCACAAGAAATTAAAAGAAGTCTTTGGCAAGACCACCCTCTCCTGTCTCTTTATAGATAGATGGTAGATCGTGACCGGTCTGCTTCATAACCTCAACTACGCGGTCAAAAGAGACGCGGTGATGACCATCGGTGTACATAGAGTAGAGGTTTGCGTCGAGGGCTCGCGCTGCAGCATAGGCATTACGCTCGATACAAGGGATTTGCACAAGACCACATACAGGGTCACAAGTCATACCGAGGTGGTGTTCAAGACCCATCTCGGCAGCATATTCAATCTGGGCAGGAGTACCGCCAAAGAGCTGATTTGCAGCGGCAGCAGCCATAGCACACGCTACACCCACCTCTCCCTGACATCCTACCTCAGCACCAGAGATAGAGGCGTTATGCTTCACGATATTTCCAATAAGTCCAGCCGTTGCAAGGGCACGATAGATACGCATCTCGCTAAATTCGCGTGTCTTCCATAGATGATACAACACCGCAGGTAGGACACCCGACGAGCCACATGTTGGGGCGGTAACAATACGACCACCCGAGGCATTCTCCTCACTTACAGCAAGGGCGTATGAGAAGATAAGACCGCGCGATTGCAAGCTCTGTTTATATCCCGATGCTCGCACATTGTAGCGCATAGCGCGACGCGGAAGGTTGAGTGGTCCTGGTATCACACCATCGGTCTCGATACCGCGCTCCACAGCCTCACGCATAACGTGCCAAATCTCGGCAAGAAACTCCCAAATATCTTTGCCCTCATGCAACTCCACATACTCCCAAAAGGTACGACCATTCTCAGTACACCACTGCAAAATATCGGTTAGGCGCTTATGTGGATAGACATCCTCATTTTCGATAGGGGCAGAGTTCTCCTCAGCAAGCGCACCACCGCCAACACTATACACCGTCCAATCATCTACAACATTGCCATCGACCAACGCCTCAAAGCGCATACCATTAGGATGGAAAGGCTTGAATGTTGACGACTCCCAGATAAGTTCCACCTCGCCATGAGGTGTTAGGACATCGTAGATAGCGACATCGGTAAGGTGACCCTTACCCGTAGCCGCGAGGCTACCATATAGTGTGACACGAAAATATTTACACTCAGGATTGCGCTGCTGAAACATCTCGGCAGCACGGCGTGGTCCCATAGTATGACTACTTGATGGACCTGTACCTATTCGATATAACTCTCTAATGCTCTTCATATTGGCACTCAATTACTCAAATTCGTAGCACAAAGGTACACAATTTCGCAGAAGATAATATCTCAAATATCAACTTTTTTATTGTAACTTTGCACTACGGAATTAACAATACTATGGCAACACTCTACTTTCATATACCATTTTGCAAGCGCATCTGCACCTATTGTGACTTCTACAAGGTTGGTGCCATAGAGCTTATTCCGCGCGTCGTGGAGGTTATGCACCGCGAACTTGACGAGCGAGCGTCATATCTTCAAGAGCGAAGCCTTACATCTATATACTTCGGTGGTGGCACACCATCGTTGCTACACCCCGAGCAGATAGAGGGGCTTATCGCCCACGCCCGCAGATTGTTTGATTGCTCCAAGGTCGAGGAGATTACCCTGGAAGCCAATCCCGATGACCTCAGCGCAGAGTATATCGCGCAACTCCAAACAACAAGCATCAATCGCATAAGTCTTGGCATTCAGTCGTTTAACGACGATATTTTACGATTTATGAATCGCCGACACACCGCTTCGGAGGCTCGCGAATGTGTCGAGCGACTACACCGTGCGGGATACAACAATATATCTATTGACATTATTTTCGGTGTAGCAGGCTTTGGCAACGAATGGCTACGCGAGACTATCTCAGAGGCGATTAAATTGAACGCTGAACATATCTCTGCCTATCATCTTACAGTGGAGGAGCGCACACGCTTAGGGCTGTTGGTTCGCAAGGGTGAGTATCAGCCCGTTAGCGAGGAGCAATCAGAGAGCGATTACCACCTCGTTGAGAGTATGCTGCATGAAGCAGGATATGAGCATTACGAGGTCTCGAACTACGCAAAGAGAGGCTATCGCGCCAAGCATAACTCCGCCTATTGGCGTGGTGTGGAGTACCTCGGCATCGGCGCTGGCGCACACTCATATAGCGGCGACGACCGCAGTTGGTGCATATCTACCGCCAAAGAGTACAGCGAGGGCGATATACGCTTCGAGGGCGAGGTGCTTTCTCCAATAGACCACCTCAACGAGTATATTATGACCTCGCTACGCACAATGGAGGGCATCGACCTAAACTATATCAAGGCGAAATATGGCGAAATAGAGTACAATCGCATCCTATCGCAAGCAACACCCTGGCAGGAGCGCGGGGTGCTCACCATTTCGAGCAATCGGCTCTTTATGCCCACCTCAGAGTTTATGCTCTCTGATGCCGTAATCGAGACACTATTCCTCTAATTGGGTCACACGTTGATAAAAAAGCCAAATTCATGGCTTAAATATTTGTTTTTCCACGAAAAATACACTACTTTTACTAGTGAAAATTATACTAATTTGGGACGCATTTCGACCATCTGATTCAACCCACTGAGAATCAGAGGGTTGTGATATGCATAATGGATATCGTAATCACGAAAACTTAAATATAAGAAATTATGGGACTTAAATTTGACAAGCTTGAGTTGGGAAACTTGGAGTACTCCCTAAATAGAGAGGTACTTGCAACGGACCGACTTGGCGGCTATATGAGTTCTACGATTATTGGCTGCAACACACGCAAATATCACGGTCTTATGGTGGCACCCATCGACCAGAGCGATAGAACATACGTGCTTCTATCATCGCTCGACGAGACCATAGTACAGCATGACCAATCTTTCAACCTCGCATTGCACCGCTATAAGGGCACATACGAGCCACGCGGTCATAAGTATATCACCGATTTCGAGTACACACCAACACCAACGCTTACATATCGCGTAGGTGGCGTGATTCTTCGTAAGGAGTTGCTATGGATTCACAAGCGCACACAGCTTATGATTCGCTATACCTTGGTAGATGCACACTCTGAGACTACCCTACGTCTACGTCCACTACTTGCCTTCCGCGATAAACACTCGCTATCGAAGGCAAATATGGAGGCTGACGGCAGAACATACCCTATTCCATTTGGTGTTAAGTGCCGATTGTATCAGGGATACCCATGGTTGCATATGCAGCTTGACAAGGAGGAGTCGGAGTTTATCGCAGCACCAGATTGGTATTATAACTTTGAGTACACCAAGGAGCTTGCACGCGGCTACGATGGCTATGAGGATTTGCTCACACCAGGATATTTCGAATTTAAGATTAAGAAGGGCGAGAGCGTAATCTTCTCGGCTGCAACTGACCTTATGGCTTCGCCTGAGACTATCTCGACAGTATACGAGACATCGCTAGCACGCCGCACACATAAGATTGACCTTATAAGCTGCCTTCAGCACTCGGCACGTCAGTTTGTAGTGCGCCGCCCTAACAACCGCACAGAGGTAATTGCAGGCTACCCATGGTTTGGTCCATTCGTGCGCGATACGTTTATCTCGCTTCCAGGTCTAACCCTTGCGCAGAACCACAAGGAGGACTGCATCGAGGTATTGGATACTTTGGTAAGAGGTATGCGCGATGGCAACTTCGCAGGCACAGGCTCAGCACTCGAAACCGTAGATGCACCACTTTGGTTCTTCTATACACTACAACAGCTCGAAGGTCACATCACCCAGAAGGAGCTTTGGGAGAGGTATGGCGAAGCTATGAAGAGCATCCTCGAAGCATATCGCCGCGGCTTCAACAACGAGGTATGTATGCACGACAACGCCCTTATCTGGGCATCGGCAGAGCGTCCACTGACATGGATGGGAACTATCGTTGATGGCAAGCCATTAACCCCACGCCGTGGCTATGCAGTGGAGGTGCAGGCGTTGTGGTATAACGCTGTGGAATACACCTTGGCAGTGGCTAAGAAGCAGGGCGACAAGGAGTTCGTCAATAATTGGAAGGAGCTTCCTGAGCGCATAAAGAGCTCATTTATAGAGAAGTTCTGGTTAGAGGAGGAGGGCTACCTTGCCGATTATGTAAACTACGACGAGGTAAACAAGTTTATCCGTTCGAATATGGTGGTTGCCGTAGGTCTTAACTACACACCTCTTAACGACGAGCAGCGTGTGCGCGTATTGCAGACTATAAACGAGCATCTTCTAACGCCACGCGGTCTACGTACACTATCACCACGCAACCTACTCTACAAGTCGAACTACAACGAGGATCAGCGTTCGCAGGATCTTGCGTCGCGCAACGGCTCGGCATGGGTATGGCCATTGATGTTCTACGTTAAGGCTTGCTTCGACTTTGGTGGCGAGCGCTATGTGGCAGATGCTACACGCATATTGGAGGCATTCGACGAGGAGCTTCAAACAAAGTGCGTAGGCTCAATCTCGGAGCGCTTCGAGGGCGACCCTCCATACAACCCACGCGGCTCGGTATCTCACGCAACATCTGTTGGTGGTCTTCTCTATATCAACTCGCTTATTGAGAAGTATTCACCAAAGAAGCCTAAGCGCAAGTGCGCACCTAAGAAGGTTGAGAACACAGAAGAGAAACCTAAGCGCAAGTGCGTGCGAAAGAGTGTAAAGAAGTAAACGAAAAAATATATAGGTATGAGAGTCTTAATGTTTGGTTGGGAGTTTCCTCCCCATATCGCAGGTGGTTTGGGTACTGCTTGCTACGGTATGACTCAGGGTCTTGCTCGCAACGATGTAGAGGTTATCTTCGTGATGCCTAAGGCATCGGGCGACGAGGACCAGAGCTTTGTTAAGGTTGTCAACGCCAGCGACATCGAGGCACGCTACAGCGACTCGAGCATCGAGGGCGCAGAGGATATAATGAGCAAGATCTCCTTCATCCATATCGACTCGAATATGGTGCCATACATCTCGCCAGAGGAGTGGGCAACATATCGCGAGGGCTACGAACGCACAGGTCAAAAATTTTGGGAGCGCAAGGGTGATAGTTGGACACAGCGCTACACCTTCTCAGGCAAATATGGCGCAAATATCATGGAGGAGGTTGCACGCTATGCCGTTGTTGCTGCCGAGGTGGCACGACAGCTTGAGGGTCAGTTCGACGTCATCCACGCACACGACTGGTTGACATATTTTGCAGGTATTGCAGCTAAGAATGTATCGGGTAAGCCTCTTGTGGTACATATGCACGCTACATCGTTCGACCGCTCGTCGAGCGACAATATCGATACTCGCGTCTACGAGATTGAGCGAGCTGGTATGGCGGCAGCAGATATGGTTATCGCCGTATCGAACCTCACACGTAACATCGTAATCAACAAGTACAACATCGAGCCAGAGAAGGTCGTAGCGGTACACAACGCTGTGCAGTTTGCCGAGAACGACAACCCTGTTCCAGAGCGCGGTGTATCCGACAAGATTGTGACCTTCCTCGGTCGTATCACCTTTCAGAAGGGTCCAGATTACTTTATCGAGGCAGCAGCTAAGGTGCTTAAACGTGTGCCTAACGTGCGCTTCGTGATGGCGGGCTCAGGCGATATGATGAACCACTGTATTCGTCGCGCCGCACAGCTTGGTATTGCGGACCGTTTCCACTTTACGGGCTTCCTTAAAGGCGATGATGTACAGAAGATGTTCCAGCTCTCGGATGTATACGTAATGCCATCTGTATCAGAGCCATTCGGTATTTCACCATTGGAGGCTATGCGTTCGAACGTACCAACAATCATCTCGCACCAGAGTGGCGTTGCCGAGGTTTTGGACTACGCCGTAAAGGTAAACTATTGGGATGTAGATGCTATGGCTGATGCTATCTATGGTCTTATTAGCTACCCTGCCCTTGCAAAGATGTTCTCGGAGAAGGGTATGGAGGAGGTTAACAACCTCAAATGGTTCAACGCCGCCACAAAGATCAAGGATGTATATCAGCAGGCGATTGATAAGTGTAATAAATAAAACGCAAAATATATGAAGACAGTTTGTTTCTATTTTCAGGTACACCAGCCTTGGCGATTGAAGACATATCGCTTCTTCCAGATGGGCAACGATCATAACTACCTCGACGACTTTACCAATCGCTCGATTATGCAGAAGGTGGCACGCGAGTGCTACCTACCAATGAACGCACTGCTTCTAAGCCTTATTGAGCAGAATAAGGGTGCTTTCAAGTGTTCGTTCTCTATCACAGGCTCTGCCGTTGAGCAGTTCAAGGCATACGCCCCAGAGGTGTTGGAGTCGTTTAAGAGGCTCGCAGCTACGGGCTGTGTGGAGTTCCTTGCCGAGACCTACTCTCACTCGTTGGCATCGCTTTACTCGGTAGAGGAGTTTAAGAACGAAGTTAAGCTACACTCACAGATGCTAAAGGAGGAGTTTGGCGTTAAGCCTACCACGTTCCGCAACACCGAGCTTATCTACTCCGATGAGATTGCTAAGGCGGTCGAGGATATGGGCTTCAAAACGATGCTGGCTGAGGGCGCAAAGCACATCCTTGGATGGAAGTCACCAAACTTCGTATATACCGACGCTATCGACAACAAGCTCCGTCTATTGCTTCGTAACTACAAGCTATCTGACGACATCGCCTTCCGCTTCTCTAATGAGGGTTGGAGCGAGTGGCCACTTACAGCCGATAAGTTCGCGCAGTGGGTAGCATCCGAAAATGGTGACGTGGTGAACCTCTTTATGGACTACGAGACCTTTGGCGAGCATCAGAAGGCAGCATCTGGCATCTTCGACTTCGTAAAGGCTCTACCTGGCGCATTGCTTGCAACTGGCGAGTTGGAGTTTGCCACCGTGAGCGAGGCTTCGAAGAGGCTTCAGCCTGTGGCTGTGCTACACTGCCCATACGCTATGTCGTGGGCCGACGAGGAGCGCGATGTTACGGCGTGGTTGGGTAACGACCTTCAGAACGAAGCATTCAGAAAGCTCTACGCCTTGGCACCTGCGGTTAAGAAGGCGAAGAACAAGGACTTCGAGTTTGTTTGGCACTTTATGCAGAACTCCGACCACTTCTACTATATGGCGACAAAGTGGCTTTCGGATGGTGATGTACACTCATACTTCAATCCATACGGCTCGGCATACGAAGCGTTTATCAACTATATGAATGTCTTGGCAGACTTCGAGATTGAGTTGGGTAAGTTGTAGTAGCTTAGTACAAGAAATAAGGAGGGTGTCCACGAAATATGTTGGATACCCTCCTTTGATTTGAGCGCTCCCGCCTTAATCGTATAGCACACTTTTTACTTTGCCATGCAATGCCCCTTATGGGTGTTGTTCGTTTGGAAAATATTTTTTAATTTTGTCTATCAATCGACAAATAATTAGACCAAACAATTATTCTTATGAAACGACTATTTGTACTTTTGTTTTCATTATTGATATTTGTGTCCTGCGACAATGTCGAGGATTACATAAATAATCAATATGTAAGGGTTTTGCCAACCTCTGAGTTGCAATTGCCCTGCTCAGCATCAACCACAACACTTACGGTTGAGAGTAGTGGTAAGTGGAGAGTTAGTGGTACTAATGATTGGTGTGAGGTGACCCCTATGGAGGGTGTTGATGGCGATGAGATAGTTATCTCTGTCTTAGAGAACGATCTTGACCAGGAGCGTAGTGTTGAATTGACCATATCGTGTGGCTCTGCTCAGACAAAGATTTCTGTTGTGCAGGAGAAACGCCTCGAAACTGACTATGTAGATATGAAGTTCGACGATGCTGGCACTACTACACATTATAATTCCAACAGTGGAGTCCTCACGGTCACATACGCTGATGGTGATGTGCCAGATGTTGAGGTTGGTAGTGCTGTTGTCCTCTCTGCGGAGCATAGGTTTGATATTCGTGTTGTTGAGAGTGTTGCTATTGATGGAAATACTGCAATCCTTGAGACCGCGCAGGGTAATATGAGTAACCTCTTCCGCAATACAAGTTTCACACTCTCTACCAATGGTGATACGCGTGCTTTGGGTAGTAATGGTCGCCCTGTAATTACCCCTGCGGCAGTGGGTTATTTGGATGAGCAGGGCAACTATATTGAGGTCTATAACGTTGCTGCGCCACAAACTATGGCGATGTATACCGTAGATGTTGCTTTGTGGTCCTATGAGAAGGACTATAGTGGCACAACATTGTACGAAGGCAGTTTTGGTCGTCTATGGTGGGATAAGTATGTTCTTAGTGCGGGCGTTAATGGTGTGTTTGATTTCGACTTCGGCGAAAAAGCGGGAAATGGTAAGTTGGGTAAGGTTGGTGACTTGGAATATTTCGCCTATAGACTATCAGGCTCGATAAGTGCCGATATGCTTCTGCGCTATCAGATAGAAAGTAGTGCTACTCTTAGTGATGATAGAATTCTGAAGTATAATGCCATTCCTACTAAGGTTTTTAAGTTTAGAGTTGGCGGTGTTGTAGTCCCAGTCGTTGTTGATACACATCTTGGTCAGTATGTAGAGCTTGGCGTGGGTGGAAGTATTGATGTTTCGGGAGGAGTAAAAGTCGGTTTGGATATAGAGGCGGGACTCTCTTGGAGTAAGAGCAGTGGAGTTGAAGTTATCAAGAACGCAATACCAACAATGAATATCTATCACCCAACCATTAAGGTTGAGGCCTCAGCACACGCAAAGGTGTCATATTATCCACAAATAGAGATCGGGTTCTATAAATTTATTGGTCCATGGCTTGAGCCACGCTCATATATCAAGGAGGTCGTAGAAGCAGGTTTTAGAGCCTCTACCGATGGCGAGAACTATGTTGGATGGACAGACGAGTATTTCAGTGGCTTGGATATGCGCTTAGGTCTTGATTTGGACTTTGGCAGATTGGGTGAAGTCAGTGTGTTTGAGTCTGATATATTCAATGTTGTAGATGATACTTTGCTTATAACCTCGCCTAATCGTCTAACGCTAACCTCTCCGTCGAGCGGTCGTAAGCAGGTCAAGGATGGCGAGAGTGTAGATTTGATATTTAAGGTAGAGACCTATAGCCCACTTACCCGTAAATATTCAGCTTGCGAGAATGCTGCCGTAGTCTTTGATGTCGAGTGTGGTACGCTCTCGGACTATGTGGTCTTGTCTGATGCTTCGGGTGTTGTTCGCGTTAGTTGGACACCAAGCGAAACTCGCGCCATTACCAAGGATAAGAGACTCTCTGCCCGCATCTATGGTAGCGACGGAGAGATTATCGACGAGGCAATCTTTATCGCCGAAATGGAACCCTCTTCGTGCAATAATGCCAATCATCCCCACGCTGTGGACTTGGGTCTAAGTGTTAAGTGGGCTTGTTGCAATGTAGGCGCAAATAGTCCAGAGGATTATGGCGATCACTTTGCTTGGGGCGAAACAAGTCCGAAGAGTATTTATACTGAAGAAAATTATCAGCATTGGGTTGATTACGATGGTGATGGTTATTGGGATAGGTATGAAGACGAGTTCGCAGACCTTGGTGATATTTCGGGTAATCCACAATACGATGCGGCGACAGCAAATTGGGGAGGTGCTTGGCGCATGCCAACCATATCAGAGCAGCAGGAATTGTGTGACAATTGCACATGGGAGTGGACAACCCATAACGGCGTTAATGGTATGAGAGTAACAGGCCCTAACGGTAATAGTATCTTCTTGCCTGCTGCTGGCTATCGCTACGGGTCGTCGTCTTACGATGTCGGTTCGTACGGTGGTTTTTGGAGTTCTACGCCTGACGAGGACGATGACTTCTACGCTTACTGCCTCGACTTCTACTTGCATTGTAGCTGGGGTTGGGTCGATCGCACCAGCGGTAAGTCTGTTCGCCCTGTCTTAGAATAAAAAGCGCAGCGCATTCAATTTATTTAACGATTTAATTTATTTCTTCGGGCATAATCAAGCCCGCAGTTATAAGAGGCTGAATAAACAGTTTATTTTGTCGTTATGCTCGACCTCAAAATGCTCATTTACGATTAGTAAACTGCGCTTTTTCGGTCTTCGCAAGCCTAAAACTAAATCTTTTTATTCAACCTCTAACTATAAGGAAATTCCTCTGGCGAAATTGTCGTTGTTACGGCAATTTCGCTTTCTTTGACAAACCCCGTCATTGCGAAGAATTGCATCCGCAAACGTGGCTGGTCCCCACATAGCTGCTATGCAATTCTGTGGACAACGCCGCGATTAAGTGAGAGCAGAGGCTGCTTGCAGACTATGCCGAGCGTGAGCGGTGAAAAGCCCTCGTAGAGGGATTAATCTACCTTTGTTGTTTGCCTCAAAAGTGTAGTGTGCTTCGTGCGAATTTGATTAGCGACACGACTCCGCTTTCCCAAACTGCGAGCAGCTTCAAAATAGCCACAACATATAACTTTGTAATAAGCTCACTGCCCGCGCTATGGTCAACCGTGGCGCGGGTATTATTTTGTAAATTTTCTTCCTTCGTAGCCAACTTTCCAAAATAAAGCGTTATCTTTGTTATCTATTATATACATAGGTATGAAGTATTATGTTATAGCAGGTGAGCCTTCGGGCGATTTGCACGGTGGCAAACTTATACGCGAGATAGCACGCGAGGACTCCACAGCCTTGTTTCGCTTCTGCGGTGGCGATCTTATGGCAAAGACTGCGGGCAAGGAGAATATGTGCTACCACTACACGCAAATGTCATTCTTTGGCTTTGTGCAGGTGGCTAAAAATCTCCGAACTATACTAACGCAGATAGACAAGGTAAAGGCAGACATCGAGCGTTTTTCGCCAGATGTTATAATCCTCATTGATTACCCCGCATTCAATATCCGCATCGCGAAGTGGGCAAAGAGTCGAGGTATCAGGGTCTACTACTACATCGCCCCAAAGGTGTGGGCATGGAAGGAGCGCAGAGTAAAGAGCCTGCGTAAGTATGTCGACCGTCTATACACCATCTTCCCATTCGAAACAGAGTATTTCCGTTCGCACGGCATTGAGCCGCACTTCTTTGGCAACCCTCTGGTGGATGATATTGCCGAGCGACGCACCACATTCCCCTCACGCGAGGAGTATATTGCCGAGTGTGGCTTGGACTCACGCCCTATTGTTGCACTCTTGGCAGGTAGTCGCACTTCGGAGATTAAGTCGAATCTACCCGGTATGGTAACTCTCGCGCGCCGCTTCCCTGAGTATCAGTTTGTGGTTACCGCAGTCCCATGGATTGACAAGGCCATCTACGATAAGTATATCGCCGACAGCCCTGTGCGATATGTCAACAACCGCACACAGCAGACCTTGGCACACGCAGTAGCAGCAGTGGTTACATCGGGAACAGCAACCCTCGAAACTGCCCTTATGGGCATCCCAGAGGTGGTTTTGTACCACATACCTTGGCTCTACGAGAAACTACGCCCCTACTTCCTAAGAATACCATATATCTCGTTAGTAAATATCAACCTCCGACGTGAGGCTGTTAAGGAGATTGTGCGCGCTAAGCTTGATATAGAGGAGGCAACAAAGGCGTTGGCAGATATTCTACCGAATGGTGCTGAGCGCGAGCGTATGATGCACGATTTCGAGGAGCTTAGTAAGATGATGGGGCCTGCGGAGGCATCACAGCGCTTTGCAAACGACATAGTTAAAACGCTTAGATAATGAAACTGATAAACATAATAAACAACTACACTGATAAGGGCGATAAACCCGCATTCTACTTAAAGGCAGACACCGCATTGCTAAGAAACAACGATGCCTTCTACATTCCAACCGAAATGGGTCGCATCGTAGCGTCGCCACATATCGTACTAAAGAATGCCCGCCTTGCAAAGTGTATATCGGAGCGCTTCGCATCACGATGCATCGACGGCATTATGGCTGGTGTGACATTCACAGCAATAGACAAGCTCAACGAGGCAAAGGCTAAAGGTCTACCTTGGGATGAGTCTGTCGGCTTCGACCACTCCTCAGCCCTCTCGCTCGAAACTCTCGAACGCGATGCCATGCTCGAGGGTGCTATTTTCTACATCAACGACGAGGAGCGCGCACGTATCAACCTTAGCGACTTCCGCTTCACACCCGACCGCATCGTAGGCCATCTATCGGAGTGTATGACCCTACGCATTGGCGACCTTATCTATTTAGGCTCACCCGCAGAGTTTGAGGTTAAGGTTGGAGACAACTACAAGGTGGTTGTCGCAGGCAAAACTCTACTCAACTTTGATATTAAATAGGTTAATACCTATCGGGACTTTCTATAAATTAGGTCGAGTTGATTTATAGAACCTCCCTATATATAATGGTAATGATGCAAAAAGTGGCGCTTTTTGCATCATTACCTATTTTATCGTTACGCTTGCCCCGAGAATGCTCATTTACGCCTAAGTAAACTCCGCTTTTTCGGGCTTCGCAACGCCGCGAGTAAGCGAGAGCAGGGACCGCTTGCGGACTATGCCGAGCGTGAGCGGTGAAAAGGGACTTAAGCCTAAAACTACATCTTTTTATTCTCTCTCTTAAATTATGGGGCTGGCTAAATTACTTTTTAGTCAGCCCCATTTTTATCTCATACACACATCG
>JAZOSJ010000150.1:0-6057 GCA_045657045.1 Alistipes sp. | reverse complement strand
CTGCAACATATGTCGAGCGCTGTGTCGAGCGCGCTATCCGCAAGGGTATTGCGCTATATGCTGCGCACACAAATCTCGATAGTACGCCTCATGGCATGAGCTGGCAGTTGGGCTCTATGATAGGCCTCGATGCTATGTCGGTGCTGGAGCCTCGCAGAGATAATGCCGATGTTGGCTTTGGTGTTGTCGGTACGCTGTCTCGTGCCGAGGGTGTCATGGCCTTCATGAACCGCGTTAAGGCAATCTTTGAGGTGGGCGCAGTGCGTTATAGCGATATTCCTTCGGAGGATATGATGGTGCGACGTGTGGCGATATGCACAGGCTCGGGTCGTTCGCTTATTGATGCCGCTATGGCTGCCGAGGCTGATGTGTATATCACCGCGGATTTGCGATACAACGACTTTATGTGTGGCGAAAATCGCATGGTTTTGATGGATATTGGCCATTTTGAGAGCGAATTTTGCGCAATTCGCATCATATATGATGTATTATCAAAAAAAATGTGTAACTTTGCCGTTCGCAAGAGCGTATGCTCTCGCAATCCGGTTCACTACTTAGTCTAACGATACAACCGAAAATAACTAAAATTATATAATATGGCACAGAAGAAGACAAACGATGTTGACTACTCGATGCAGGAGAAGATTATGGCACTCTACGAGTTGCAGAAGATTGACTCACAGATCGACGAGATTAACAAGATAAAGGGTGAATTGCCTCTCGAGGTTCAGGACCTTGAGGATGAGCTTGCAGGCCTTAACACTCGTGTTGAGAACATCAACGCAGAGATTGAGGAGCTTAACTCGCTCACACGCCAGCGTAAGCGCGAGGTTGATCAGGCCAAGATCATGATCGCTAACTACAAGGAGCAGCAGAACAACGTGCGTAACAACCGTGAGTTCGATGCTATCACCAAGGAGATTGAGTATCAGGAGCTTGAGATTGAGCTTGCTGAGAAGCGTCTTAAGGAGTACTCTGCAAACATCAAGGCTAAGAAGGCTATCATCGAGCAGACAAACGCAACACTCGAGGAGCGTAACATCGACTACAAGGCAAAGAAGGAGGAACTCGACTCTATCGAGGCCGAGACTGCTCAGCAGGTTGCTGACCTCACAGCGAAGGCTGAGAAGGCTAAGGAGCCTATCGATGAGCGTTTGCTCGTTGCTTACAACCGCATCCGTAGCAATGTGCACAATGGCTTGGCTGTAGTGACAGTTACTCGTGACGCTTGTGGTGGTTGCTTCAACCGTATCCCTCCCCAGCGTCAGGTTGATATCCGCCAGGGTAAGAAGCTTATCGTTTGCGAGTACTGCGGTCGTATCCTCGTTGGCGAGTAGGTTGTACTATATAGTATATAGAATTGGGTCAGATGAATGTCTGACCCAATTTTTTTTATGTGCCATGAGGTAAAATAAAAAGAGGACTCGTTAGAACGAATCCTCTGCAAGTACTCGGAACCGTAACATTGGTATGGTCGTATAACAAAGTCAAAATTGAACTAATTGCGTGAAAATGTGGTTTATTTGTGTCCTGCCTGAATATTTATGCAAAATATTTGGATTTTTAATATATATGTACATTACAATGTAAATAAAATTGCTTACCTTTGCTGAAACCTTAAAAACTCCAAAACAATAATTATGAAAAATTTTAAGACTATTTTAACCGCCCTTGTTATTATGTTGGGTATGGTTGCTTGTACGGAAGATGCCCCATCTAACGGCAACGAAACAAAGACTCCTGTTATCAAATTCCAATCGGAGACGGTGGAGATTGATTACGATGGTGCAGAGGTATTAGTGGATTACACCATTGAAAACCCTGTAAAGGGAGAAATGGTAGTTATCAACAACAATACTGAGTGGCTTACAGTTGAGACTGTGGGTGATGCACAACTTAAGTTTTCTGCCGCGGCAAATGATGCAGAGGCAGAGCGTAAGGCAGATGTTGTGATAAACTATAAGGGTGCAGAGAGCGTAACATTGAAGGTTACTCAAGATTACAATGCATTAGCAAATAGCCCTATTGCGATTAAGTTTGTTGCTGCAGACCACGCATCTGTGACAGTGGATATCCTAACTACAGACCCAGAACTAACTTGGGTTCCAATGATTACCTACAAGGAGTATTTTGACGAGTATACATCGGATGATGAAATTTTTGCATCTGACTTGGAGTATTTCGAGTATCTTGCCGAAATGTGGGATTATACCCTTGCCGAATTTATCGAGGAGATGGCGGGTGTTGGTACAGAGGAGAATCTTGTTATTGAAGACCTTGAGCCATCTACCGAGTATGTGGTATATGCTTATGGTATTAGTTTGGATGGCGAGCGTACCACAGATATTGTATCATTGGCAATAACTACATCTGAGCCATACACTGGTGATATCACATTTGAGATTTCTGCAGTTGAGGAGGATTATACATTGTCATTTACCATCACACCTTCTCATAAGGGCATAGGTTATATGTATGGTATTGCAACCGAGGCTGACATCAACGAGTGGAAGGAGTTGGCAGGTTCAGATAACCTCCGTGATGCAATTCAGTTGGGTGATATTGAAGCAGGTATTGCAGAACTTATGGATTACGGTCTTGTGGAGGAGCGTAGCGATTACTATGATATCTTTAGTGAGAGTGATGTGATGGATTACGGCTGGCAAGAACTTAAGGCTGATACTAAATATATCATCTACGCTGCTAAGTGGAATGAGAATTGTGAGATTGTAGGTGAGGTTGCAACATACGAACATACATCGGCACCTGTTGAGACGTCTGATAATGTTATCACTGCTGAAATATCTGATATCACACAGTCGTCAGTGACAGTAATTACAACAACTTCAAACTACGACTCATATGCTGTTATCCCTGTTCGTGCGAGCGAAGTTGAGGCGTTGAACGATGAGGAGGTGTTCGCTTTCGTTATGAATGCTTATGGATATATTGTAAGCGAGTACACATACAATAACGATATATGCGAGACTTATACTCGCATGCGACCAGAGACCGATTATACACTTCTAATCTTTGGTTGCCAGGCTGGTGTACAGACTACAGATATGCAGCGTATTAACTTCACAACATTGGCATCTGGCGATCCTAAGGAGTGTACATTCGATATCAATGTTATGGATATTGAGTCGGATAATGCTTGGGTAGAGATTACTCCTTCGGATAAGGGTCACTACTATCACTGGATGGCATATCCTGCTGACTTTACTGCTGATGAGGTTAAGGCGTTTGTATCTGACCGTTTGGAGAATGGTTACGAGGGTGATGTTGAGGCATTCTCTTCTTGGGAATTATCTCAGGGAGATGAGCAGACAACAGTTTGGGATTTGATTCCAAATACTGAATATAAGATTGGTCTTATTATTATGGATTATGACACCGGAGAGTTCTTATCAGATGCAGTATTTGGAGAGGTATTTAAGACACCTGAGGTTGTTTATGCAGATATCACATTTGATGTTCAGTTTGGTAAGTACTTTGATATTGATTCACTTGTAGCGGCCGGTTATACCCAGTTCGAGGGTGACTACTACGCTGGTCAGGCAATTATGTCCATAGATGTTGCAACAGAGGGTGATTGTGTAGAGTTCTACTATGACATCTATGGCAATGACCTATCTGATACCGTTGTATATCCAGATGCTATCTTCTACGAGGGCTTGTGGTATGGTATGTATTCAGAGCACTCAATGGTTGTCCTCGAATATGACACTACAATGACCTTTGTGGCTGTGGGTTATAACTCAGATTATGAGCCAAGCGAACTCTATCGCAAGGTCTTCACTTTGACAAAGGACGGAGCATCACCTGTTGAGGAGTTTGGTGGAGAGGTATCTGCCGTTCGCTCAATGGTTGTAGCACCCGAGCAGAAAGAAGCACGCATTGAGCGTAAATTCAATAAGGCAGATTATGTATATACTGCAGAGTTTGCAGCAAAGAGTAGCGATGTAATGAATTCTATCAAGAGTGAGCGTCGTGCTAATGCAGAGAAGGAGATTGCACTACGCCTCAATGCCAAGAATATGGTTAAGGGTTGCCGTGTTGCTCGATAGAGTGTTATAATCAAATTTTAATGAGGGGCATCCCAAAAGGATACCTCTCATTTTTTTTGAGAAATCTTTTGGCGTCATCTAAAAAAAACTGAAAATAATCTCAGTGTAACAAATATAAAAATTATTTTTTGTTTATCATCACTAAATAAGATTAGATTTTGAGGTTTTTGGGAGACCCTCTTTTGTGTTGTGGTGACCAAAAGTGACCATTTTTGAGGTTTTGATAAAAAGAGAAAACCTGCAAGTATTGTTTGTCAACTACTTACGGGGTTTTGTTGTACTCGGAACCGGGGTCGAAGTGCGAAGTACTCGCACGAACACCTCATAGCGCAGACCGTAAGGTCGAGCAATAAACATACCCTTGTTCGTGCAACCGCATATTAAGGTGAGTACAGCGGCTGTGTGTATGTTGGTAGTGTGGCGAGAGCGGGCGTAGCCTGTGGTTAGTTTGTTGGGTATTGCAAGTTTATTTGCTGACACCCAAAAAAACTAACCACACGGACAGATCGCTGTTCGCTCTCGCCACCTTAGTTTATAGACAATGTATCGTTGGAAGATGCCTTATTTCAACGCTTTACTTTCAAGAGTTTTTACCTATACATTCGTAGTTCTTAGGCTTAATTACGACCTTGATGTAGTCTTCTATGCGGAATTTCGCTTGTTTTTGCAAAAACAAACGTTTAAAATCAATCAGTTAACAGCATAATGCAGACTCTCACGGGGTTGGCATTCTTGTCTGTACCTAAGGAATCCAAAGGGTTTCAGTCACTTTTAAACGCTCGGTGAGGACTCTGCCCAAAGTATAGAGATAGTCGGACAAACGATTGAGATAGCGAGTAGCACCGCTATCGACAGCATGCTCCTCGGCGGCACGCAACGCCGCTCGCTCCGAACGACGACATACGGTACGGCAAACATGGCATAGCGAGCAGGCACGATGGCCTCCAGGGATAGTGAACTTAGTAATTGGCGTTAGCTCGGACTGATACCTATCAATAGCTTGCTCCAACTCAGCAATATGCTCCTCAGCGATTGGGGCAACCTTACCTTCGCCACCCTCGCCAACAGCCAAGAGCGCAGCAACTGTCATAAGTCGGCACTCGATAGTCTGTAACTCGGGCACAAGGTGCTCGGTGCGCTCATCGTCTACAAGCTTGTCGGCAAGCAGAGCGATAAACGATGTTAGCTCGTCAACAGAGCCATAGGCCTCGACACGGAGGTCATACTTTGGAACACGCTCGCCACCAATGAGCGACGTTGTTCCATTGTCACCTGTCTTAGTGTATATTTTCATAGGCGGAAACGTTGTTTTGGTAGATGGTTGTTAAACACGAGAAGATAGCCACGATTGTCGACCGTAGTCGATGGGTGCTCCTCGATAATGCGGCTACACACTGCCCAACGGTTAGCGTTGTCATAAGGTCGAATAATACACAACGTGACACCCTGCTCTTGGGCATAAAGAGCATACTCATCGAGATATTCGTAGGTGGTGTTCATCGTGGCAACAAGCATATCGCACTTCTGAATGCTATCTATGCTCCACGACGTATAACGGCAGTGATGAACAAGGTTTTGGAGCTCGACAGCACGACGCTGTGGCACACCACATTCGAGGAGTGCATCATGTAAGTCGCAACCATCGGCATTAAGCTTGGACGACATAAACACCTGACGAACAATCGAGTAGATATATGGCGAGTGCACACCATGACCACGAAAATAACGAGCACGGCGAACATAACTGCCTATGTGTTTCAGGCCGTAGAGTCGTTGTTTGAGTGTTCGTCCCGAGCGCTTCATAGCCTACTTTTTGAGTTGTCCTGCAAGGCGACCAGTAGAGAATGCTATCTGCATGTTGTAGCCGCCAGTATTAGCATCGATGTCGAGCACCTCGCCAGCGAAATACAAGCCCTTAACCTTGGTTGACTCCATAGTATATTTGTTCACCTCGTCGCAACTTACGCCACCAGCAGTGACGATAGCA
>JAZOSJ010000149.1:0-14685 GCA_045657045.1 Alistipes sp. | reverse complement strand
AAAATATCGCTATAACTTACTGAATTACAAATATTTCAAAGGGTACATAAGAAAATTAACGAGACACTAGTGATTACTCACTACTCATTTCTCACCCTTAAAAACCCTTAATCACCCTTAACAACCCTTAACCACCCCTTTGCACTTTTCACTTTAATATGCGCCGCAGGCTCCATACTTTTCAGTTTTCAGTTTTCAGTTTTCACTTTTTTTTGCTATCTTTGCGCGATATGCGCATAAACATAGGTGCGCGACAAAGAGAATGTTAGAGAAGTTAGCAAAACAGACAGCGATATATGGCATCAGCACGATAGTTGTGAGGTTTCTGAACTATCTGCTTACACCCTACTATACCCGCATCTTTGACCATGGCGAGTATGGTATCGTTACCGACATATATGCTCTGATACCATTTGCCTTGGTGCTTCTGTCGATGGGCATGGAGTCGAGCTACTTCCGCTTTACCACACGTGCCGAGGAGGAGGGTGGCGATATTGCAGAGAAGAAGCGACGCGTCTTTGCTACGACATGGGGCTTAACCTCGCTAAATGCCGTTATCTTCTTCATCGCGGTGGTGCTATTTAGTGCGCCTATCTCGCGCGCTATGGGTGCTGTCTACGTGGAGCATTCGGAGTATGTGGCTATCGTGGCAGCTATCGTTATGCTCGATGTCTTTGCAATGATACCATTCTCGCGCCTCAGGGAGCAGGGGCGCGCTATGCACTTTGTGCTACTTAAAGCCCTCAGCGTACTGCTCAACGTCACGCTTGCCATAGGCTTCGGCATTGCGGGGCTCTACTCCACAACCTTTGGCGTAGGCTGGGTGCTTATCGCCAACCTTATAGCGAGCGCGGTGACACTCGTGGCGTTGCTACCCTCGACCGACCGCGTTATCCCTCGCATCGACACAGCCCTTATGCTGAGGATTATGGTCTACTCGTTGCCCCTGCTTGTTAGCGGTATCGCGGGCACAGCAAATGAGTTTATCGACCGCCAGATGATAAAATATCTCACACCCGAGGCTACGGCAATGGCGGAGCTTGGTATCTATGGCGCTATTGTCAAGATTGCCGTTGTGATGACCCTCTTCACACAGATGTATCGCCTTGCTGCCGAGCCATTCTTCCTTGCAGGCTTCAAAAAGGAGGAGTTCAAGGAGGCAAATGCCGCGTCGATGAAATACTTTATCATCGCCTCGATGCTGATATTCCTGCTTATCACGCTATTTAGCGATATGTTTGCCCTGATTGTGGGTCGTAGCTTCCGCGAGGGCATCGACATACTACCTATTGTGCTGTTGTCGAATGTCTTGGCTGGTATATGGTTTAACCTATCGTTCTGGTATAAGCGCGAGGAGAAGACCAAATATGCTATGTCTATCACCTTCTTAGGGCTCGCTATCACCGTGGCGCTAAGTTTCGTGCTTGTGCCTCGGATGGGCTACCGCGGTGCTGCGTGGGTGCGCCTTGTGGCGGAGGCGGCGATGGTAGTGTGGAGCTATATGCTCTGCCAGAAACACTACCCTATACCCTACGACTTAAAGCGCATAGGCGAGTATTTCGCCCTTGGCGCCGTCATCTACGCTGTATCCACACTCTGTGTTGCCCCCCTCGGTGGTGCTATTGCCGTAGCGTGTAACGTAGCACTATTTATAGTCGCAGCAAGCTATGCTGTATGGCGCGAGAAGATTGATGTTAAGAGACTTGCAAAGTCTGTAATTGGGAGATTTATACGATGAGATTTGCTGATATCATAGGACACGACGACCTCAAAGCGAGACTACGCGCGCAGATAGATGCTGGGCGTGTGAGCCACGCACAGCTATTTAGTGGCGAGGCGGGCTATGGCACACTGCCCTTGGCTCTTGCCTACGTTCAATATCTGTTTTGCAAAAACCGCCACGATGGCGACTCGTGTGGCGTATGCCCCTCATGCCAGCAGATTGAGGCATTGGCTCACCCCGACCTACACTTTGTCTTTCCGGTGAACAAGCGCGAGAAGAAGTCGGGCGAGGTGGTTACAAGTGATATGTTCGTTGATAAGTGGCGAGAGATATGGCACTCCAAGAATGGTGTCTTCTCTGCCGAGGAGTGGTTCGCTATGCTCGACCTTGGCAAGACGATGAAGGGACTTATCTCAGCTAAGGAGTCGGAGGAGATAATCCGCAAGCTCCAATTCAAGAGCTTCTCGTCGGACTACAAGGCGATGATTATATGGCTCCCCGAGACTATGAATCAGGAGGCAGCAAACAAAATCCTCAAAATTTTGGAGGAGCCGTGGGATAAGACCCTCTTTATCCTTGTTTCGGAGCACACGGAGCTACTTTTGCAGACCATAACATCGCGCACACAGGAGGTATCGGTGGGTCGTATCGACATCGAGACCCTCAAAAAAATCGCTATGTCGGAGGGCAAGAGTGAGCAGGAGGCTCATACCATGGCGCGCTTGGCTAATGGCTCGCTGCTCGAACTTCGAGAGCTTCTTCGTGGCGAGACCGACGAGATACGCGCCACCTCTTTCGAGCTCTTTGTGCGCCTTATGCGCCTAAGCTACAACGACAAGCATCTCGAACTCTTCGAGTGGGCAGACGACATCGCAGCACTCTCACGCGAGGGACAGCGACAATTCTTCCTGCACTCGGTGCGCCTGCTACGCGAAAGCTATATGCTCCACGCAGGTCTTGGCTCGCTAAGCTACCTCTGGGGCGAGGAGGAGAAGTTCTGCCGTAACTTTGCCCCCTATATCGGCAACCAGAATATCGAGATTTTGGTGGAGGAGATAGAGCGCGCAATGTTGCAAATATCGCAGAATGGCGCACCACGCATAGTATTCACCCACTTCGCCCTCGCGGTGTCGAAGCAAATCAATAGATTGCAATAATGGAGAGGCAGAGCGTTATATTGTTGTTGGGCTCTAACGATATCGAGGCGCAGAGTCTCGTAAGCAAGGCAATCGAGATTATCGGTCTTACGGTAGGCAAGGTCGAAAGAGTATCGCAAAGCTACCGTAGCGAGGCATATGGCTTTACCTCCGATAGGGAGTTCGTGAATCAGGCTATCGAGATTGCTACAACCCTCGATGCCTACGAGGTGCTACGCCGCATAAACCTCATCGAGGCACTGCTTGGTCGTAACCGCGAGGTAGAGTGCAAGGTCAAGGCAGAGCGCGGCGAAGCTTATGCTTCACGTCCTATCGACATAGATATAATTTTCTATGGCGATATGACGTTTGAGGATAGTAGGCTTACCATCCCCTACCACTTTTTGGACGAGAGGGAGTATGCACTACGCCCCGTAGCAGATATTGCTCCCGAGCGCAAGCACCCAGGGCTAAGCCTAACCCCACGACAGATGATCGAGGCACTAAAAAGATAGTATAAAAGTTTAGATATGAGACGATTAACAAAAATAGTAACCATCGTCATTGCCCTTGTAGCAATGGTTGGATGTTTTCAGGAGGAGAAGCAAGGCACGCGTATGCGCATAGCCCTGTACTCGCAGAATGTCACCACAGACCCTATTTTGAAGACCTCGCACGATATTGAGGCCTACGCCTTCTATGTCGACAAAAACTCGAAGTGGATGGTTAAGACGTGGGAGGATGCCCTCAACTATGTTGTCACCAACAAGGATAACGAGAGTATCGTACTCTCCACACCAGACGTATATGGCAACTACGACCCTACGGCAGAGTATCAGCTCTCGTTGGAGCTATGGAATCAATACACCTTTATCGTGGTGGTGGATAGAACCAACCAGATATACGCCTCACGCCTCTACGAGACCCCGGTAAACATCCCTGAGGTGATGGTACAGCTCCACCTCTACGCCCATAAGAAGAGTGGTGCGGCAAATGGCTGGGATATGACAAACCCCTACCCAGATATGACGCGCGAGCCTCTTGTACCTGTGGAGGATGAAGATGAGGAGAATAACGAATAATGTATCATATATTGAGGAATGAGACAGGAAAATAGCATAGCACGCAGCATCACACGCCTAATATCTGCGGCGATAGTTCTGCTCTTTGGTGGCGCACTACTAACCAAGTGTGCCTCGACGATGACACCTACGGGCGGTCCGAAGGATACCATACCCCCTGTTATCGTGCTTATGGAGCCTAATAACTTCTCTACGAATATCGACACGCTACACACGCCAAAGATATTTATTGGCTTTAACGAGTATGTCCAAATCAAGGACCTTCAAAAGGAGCTATATACCTCGCCCGCGATGAAGAAGAAGCCATCGGTGGTGCGCCGTGGTCAGGGTATCGTGATAACGATGAAGGATACCCTTCTACCAAATACTACCTACGCCATAAACTTCGGCTCATCGATTTTGGACAACAACGAGGGTAACCCTCTGCACTCGATGCGCTATGTCTTCTCTACGGGACCAGAGATTGACTCGATGTATATGTCGGGATATACCGCCGACTCCTACAAGGCGGACTCTGTGGGTAAGTCGTTTATCTACTTCTTTATCGCCGACTCGGTGGAGCAGCCTAAGGATTGGGACTCTACGATGTTTAAGTATAAGCCTGCGGTTATCGCGCGTGCCGAGAAGAATGGTATCTTCATCGCGCAGAACCTCAAACCGGTGAACTACCGCATCTACGCCTTCGAGGATACAAACAACAATATGGAGTATGAGCCCGAGACAGACCAGATTGGCTTCCTCGATACAATCTACAACCCGAAGGATATGCCAGGCTTCTATATCTGGTTCGACTCCTTACGCAAGTACCCTTCGGCAGATCCTCAGCTCTACTTCCGTATGTTCAAGGACCGCCGCTTCACACGCCAGACACTATCGGCGCAGGAGCGTCTAAACAAGCATAAGGCGATGCTCTACTTCGGCTCTCCAAACCCCGAGGTTACAAGCATCCGCTTCGACTCTATCCCAGAGGATAAGGTTATCTACGACCCTCAGAGCGCGGGCAAAGATACCGTAGCTATATGGTTCGATATGGCACCTGAGGAGCTACCCGATACCATCAAGGGTGAGATTACCTACTTCAAGCACGACTCTATAAACAACCTTGTGGAGTCTACCGACAAGCTACGCCTCGCGTGGGTAAAGACCGAGACGAAGGAGGAGCGTAAGAAGCGTGAGGAGTTGGAGAAGGAGCGCGAAAAGGCGGAGAAGAATGGCGAGGAGTGGGTAGAGCCCGAGCAGCCAAACCCATTCAAGATTACCATTCCGTCGTCGGGCGACTACCATAAGGATAAGACTTTCGATATGGTGTTCGACTACCCGCTTACCAAGTTCGACACCGCGGCAATAGCTATGACTATGACCACGGAGCAGATTACCGAGCCTCAGGGCGTTGAGTTTCACTTTATTCAGGACACGCTCAACCGCCAAAAGTATCGTCTACAGGTGGAGTGGACTCCAAATGCGAAGTATGAGTTGCTTATCCCTGCGGGTACGTTTGAGAATGTGGCACGCGAGAGCAACGACACTCTTAAATACTCATACACAGGCTCTAACCCCGATAAGTTCGCCCTTGTGAATGTCAAGGTTAGCGGCACACACCCTAAGGCAAAGTATATCCTTCAGATTACCAACGCCCAGGGCAAGGTACAAAAGGAGATTAGCAACGTAGCCCCTGGCAAGTACGTATTTGAGTATGTCACCCCTGGCGATATTATGCTTCGCGTGGTGGAGGATATGAATGCCAATGGGAAGTGGGATACAGGCGACATGGTGCTTATGCGCCAGCCTGAGCGCACCGAGATCTTCAAAAATGAGGATGGCGTGGAGCTTATCACCACAAAGGAGAATTGGGAGTACGACTTGGAGGTAGATATGGACAAGCTCTTTGCCCCTGTAACAATGGAGTCGCTTATAAAGCTGCTCAACGACAAGGAGGATGAGCGCTTGAAGAAGCTTGCCGAGGAGGAGGCTAAGAAGCGCAAGCAGGAGTCCAACAAGAAGAGCAACCAGGGCACAGGTATGGGCTTTGGTGGTATGGGTGGCGCTCTTGGTGGTCTTGGTAGTGGCTCTACGGGAGGCTTAGGCAGTATGGGTGGTAGCACCGGCGCAGGTGGTCTACGCACCAACACTATGGGTAATATGCAACGATAGTAAACTAAGAGAGAATAAATGAAGCGAAGAAGTTATATAAAGAGTATTTTATCAGTACTGTTGGTCGTAGTGAGCATCCTTAGCACGGAGCGCGCTACGGCACAGCATACCCTATCTGTCACAGGCGGTACGGGAGCATCATACGCCCGCTTCTACCCTGCCGAGGAGACTAAGTGGCTCTGGGGTTGCGAGTCTTTTGGTCTGTCGTGGCGTTTTTATAGCCCTAAGCCTCGCTTCGTAGGTGCTATTGGTCTCGACTTGGACTATGTCCAGAAGGGCTTTATGTATGGCTACGACTACGACTCTGAGTGGGTTGGCGAAGAGGGCGAGGATAAGAAGGAGATACGCCACTACAAATTCTACACCCGCAACATCAACTCCCTTGTGATGCCATTCGTATGGCAGCCACACGTCTACGCGGCACGCAACCACCTAAGAATCTTCTTGGAGGCGGCAGTGGTATTCTCCTACAATATGTCATCGAAATACTCGTACGAGGCAGACAGATACCCTGGTGGCAAATATGAGTGGAAGATACCTCGTGATAACCGCTTCGGCTATGGACTCTCGGGAGGCTTAGGCTTTGCACTGCTCTTTGGTCAAGTGGAGGTCGGTCTAAAGGCAAAGTACGACTTTGGCTACTCGGATATTCTCAAAAACCGAAATAAATACTACTCCAACGACACTGATGGCAGAGAAAATCCATTCTGGTATCAGCCATTGCGCTCACCTATCGACAACCTCACCTTCTTAATGAGTGTTGGTTGGCGCTTCAACGCCCGCGGCTTCGACGAGTGGTTTACTGTGCGCCCTAAGAAGGAGCGAGGCTTAGACTCCTTCAACTTCTCGCAGCAGGCAGGTGCTCAGGGAGGCAACAACAATAACAGCAAGGGTGGTCAGCAGCGAGGCAACACCGGTAGTGGCAAGACATCACGCCCTGGAACAACACGAAGATAATAACGTAAGGGAGGTTCTATAAATTAGGTCGAGTTGATTTTGATGATTATTTTGAGTAGATTTCTTATTGTTTATGAGGGCGCAATGCAAGCATTGTAACCGAGTAAAAATAAGAAAGATACCAAAATAATTTCAAAAGCGACCGAAATATAAAACTCCTAAATTCCAATAAAAACTAAACTTGATATACTAATTTATAGAACATCCCGTAATAAAGAATTAAGATATGGACAGTACAAGACAGCAGAAGATTGCGCGACAGATACAGCGCGACATCGCAGAGATTCTTCAAAAGGATTTGGCAGACACTATTCGTGGCTCGCTCGTTACGGTGACCACCGTGCGTGTATCTCCCGATTTGGCGTATGCTAAGCTATACATCAGCATCTTCCCATTCGAGCGTAGCACCACTATCCTCGATGCTATCAAGGAGAAGAGCTGGTATGTACGCAAGCTCCTTGGTGGTCGCATCCGCAACCAGCTCAAGATTGTGCCTGAGTTGGAGTGGTTTATCGACGACTCGTTGGAGTATATCGAGAATATCGACAACCTATTAAAGGAGTAACCTGCGCAATACTATGCTTTGGGGTAGGTTTGCACTGCGCTATATGTTTTCACCGAAGTCCCACTCGGTGATAAATATCATTGCGTGGGTAAGCCTCGTAGCTGTGGCAGTGCCTACGGCGGCAATGGTCATCCTGCTTGCTATGTTCGACGGTCTTACCAAGAGCATCGAGGAGCTAAATACCGCCATAGATGCCGACATCGAGATTGTTGCCAAGCGCGGACAGACCTTCCACAATGAGGCTGTCAACATCGAGAGCCTAAGCTCGGTGGAGGGTGTAGTCTGCTTAACACCATATATCGAGCAGAGTGTTATGGCTTCGGCAACAGGGCGACAATACCCCATCAAGATTCGCGGTGTGGAGCAGGAGTACTTCGATGTTATGGCTCTCGATGGCTACGTTGCGCGTGGCTCGTTGGAGGCAATAGCATCGGGCGATATGGTGCTTGGACTCTCGCTTGCTCAGTCGTTGGGAGCATACGGCATAGGCACAGAAATAGATCTCTTTGCCCTAAACCGCAAACAGCTCTCCACGCTACTACCCACAAGCGGTATCTCGAAACTCAAAACCCGCCTGGGAGGCGTGGTCTCAGCCAACAACCAGATAAACGAGAGCGTGGCGCTCATAGCCCTGCAAAGCGCACAAGAGTTGCTTAATTACCGCGATAGAGTCTCTGGCATAGCGATAAAAATCGCACCTGAGAGCAACCCTAAGCAGGTAGCAAACTCTCTAAGTGCTATGGTAGGTGCGAAGTTCGACATCCTCACACGCGAGAGTAAGAACGCCTCGATGAATGCAATACTTAGAATGGAGAAATTCTCCATAGTGCTTATTGGCGCACTTATAGCCCTTGTCGCCACATTCGCCATTGTAGGCTCTGTGGTGATGCTTATGACCGAGAAGCGCCGCGATATATCGACCCTGCGCGCGATGGGAGCATCCGACAAACTTATCTGCAACATCTTCGTTGGCGAGGGTCTGCTTCTATGCTCTGCTGGCACAATTCTCGGAGCAGTGCTTGGCATCAGCTTCACCATGATACAGAAGTATTGGGGTGTGGTTAAGATTCCTGGTGGCAGCATCTTGGAGAGCTACCCCGTGAGCCTCAGCATCGCAGATATAATCCTTGTCGTTGTGATAGTAATGGCAATGGGAACAACAATATCAACACTAACCGTAAGATCAAAAATAACATCACGATAGATATGAGAGTAACAAGAGCCATAATGATAGCCGCAGCACTTATCGTTGCAGCCTGCTCAGGACCTAAGGTTATCCCTGATAAAGATTTGGTAAACATCTTCCACGATGCCTTTGTTGCCAACGCCTACATCTTGGAGGCTAATGTCAACTCCGACTCGTTGTATGTCTACGACCCTATCTTCAAGCGTTATGGCTACACGATGGAGGATCTGCAACATACGCTTACCACTATCAACCAGCGCAAGAGCTCGCGAATAAGCGATATTATGGCGGAGGTAAGCAATCGTTTGGATAAGGAGTCAAGGGCTGAGCAGCGTAAAATCGTGGTTTTGGACACCATCGACAACTACGCCAAGCGCACCTATACCCGCACGATGTATAGCGATACGCTTATCCGTGTTAAGGAGTTTCGCGACACCACCAAGCTCTGCATACGCCTCAAAGATTTGGTTAAGGGCGACTACACCGTCTCGTTCGACTACCTTATCGACACCCTCGACGAGAATCGTAACTCGCGCGTGGAGGCATACCTTGTTATCAACGACACCACACACGCACTGCGCCACACGATGATGCTTAGCCGCTACCGCGAGGGCAGATATTCACGTAAGTTTAGTGCCGACACACAGCATAAGGAGCTATACGTAAATATGTACTACCACCCTAAGAACGAGGAGTCAAAGCTACCAGATATTACCATCCGCAACTTCAAGATTGTGCGTGTCCTACCAACCGACATCTCGGTAGATAGCCTCTATATGGAGCAGCTCAACCTCACCATCTTCAACCACGAGCTTATGACCGCATTCACACGCGACACGGTCGAGGTTGTAGAGCAACGCGATTCAACACTCATAGATAGTCTATCGTATGAAGCGCAGGATAGCATCACATTACGCACTCGTTAATGGTGTCTTAGAGAGAAATATCATCGTCGATGTAGAGTCTGATGGCACGATAACCGCTATCAAACGCTACGATAATATCGATCGCGAGGCTCACGTTGAGTTCTACCCAGGCATCCTTATCCCTGGTATGATAAACACCCACTGCCACCTCGAACTTAGCTATCTGCGAGGTGCCATTGCCGAGGGTGGCGGCTATGCTACGTTTGCCTCAGAGATAGGTCGTGTCCGCGGCAACTTTACTACGGAAGAGCGCCTCCGCGCTGCCGAAATTGCTGACAAGGTGATGTGGAACGAGGGCATCGAGGCTGTGGCAGATATTGCCAACGATGACCTTGTGATGGAGATAAAGCAGCGCTCACGTATAGAGTATAAGACCCTGTTCGAGTTCTTCGGACTCAACAACCACAATACCACAACGCTCGAACGACTTGCCGAGCAGTATCCCAATGCAAGCGTTACACCCCACTCAACATACTCAGTGCAGGAGAAGGAGTTCAACCACCTCTGCAAGAGGTATAGCCCATTGCTATCGCTACACTTCCTCGAATCCGAAAACGAGGCACTACTATACGAGCACAAGGGCTCATTGGCAGAGTGGTACAAGCGAATGGGCTGGGAGTGCGAGTTTCTACACCACACAACCCCCGCCAAGCGCGTAGCCACTTGCGTGCCCGAGGATAGCCACCTACTCCTTGTACACGCCACCTGCGCCACGAAGGAGGATGTTGCAACAATAGACAACGCCCACCCAAACTGCGCTACATGGGTACTCTGCCCCGAGTCCAACCGCTATATATCGAACCTGCGCCCACCCGTAGAGATGCTCGAAGAGATGAGGGCAAACATCGCCATCGGCACAGACTCGTTGGCCTCAGCACGTAGCCTCTCGATGTTGGATAATATGCAGCTATTGGGAGATATGCCCCTTGACCGCCTCCTTACCTACGCCACAGCGAATGGCGCTAAGGCTCTCGGCATCGAGGCTACAAAGGGTAGCATCGAGATTGGCAAACGCCCAGGCTTGGTGATAATAGATGGTGTCGACTTTCAAACGATGCGCCTAACCACGGAATCTCGTTCATATCGTCTGCTATAAGCCTATGTATCAATGTAGTATCTCCCGAATTACACGTTCGGCTATCATCATTGCCATAGATAGCTCAATCTCAATGCAGGAGTGGACACACTTCCACAACTTGCGTATGCGCAAGATGGATGCAGCAGCCCTTATCGCAAATTTCGCTATCGACGAACTCGTTATGCGCTCAACACGCGCAGGCGATATACGAGACTACTACGACATCGCCGTTATAGGTTACTCCGGCGATGGCATCGAACATATAATTGGTAACGAAGAGGGTGGCCTGGTACACATCAACAGCCTCCACGATATTATGCCACAACCAAGATGTTACGACCTTGCCCACAAGGAGGAGGATGGCACGCTATGCACTATCCCGATGACCCTTAATGAGTGGGTGACACCTAAGGCATATGGCTCTGCACCTATGTATGAGGCATTGGTACATATCAAGGATATGGTCACAAAGTGGTGCGAGGATCATATTAATAAATCCAGCTTCCCGCCGTTGATAATAAATATCACGGATGGTTGCTGTGGCGATGCCGAGGAGGATGAGATTTTAGATATTGCCCGCATGATAGAGAGTATCGGCACTAACGATGGCTCGACACTGCTTGTGAATGTCTACCTGGCAAACGAGGCAGACGATACGACAAACGTTCTCTTTCCCAACGTAGGCACACAATTTATCCACGACCCCGACTGCCAGATGCTCTATGATATGTCGAGCATACTACCCTTGGAGCTTAAAAGGAGAGTAGATGAGATTATGGGCAGCGGAGGAGGGCCATATAAGTGCTTCGCTCGCAATGCCTCGATATGCGAGATTCTAACCTTCACGGATATTGGTACTGAAGGGTGCTACAATATATATGATAGATAGCTATGGAGATTTGTACAACATCGCAGTTTATATGTAGCCTGAAATATCCCGAGACAAGACTACGCACACTGCATAACCTAATATGCGATCCCGAGACCTTTCTCTGCAATAAACATATAGCCACGATGCAGGGCTATATAGAGGGTCTGGAGTACCTATTCTATACACCTATCACCAAGCACGGAGCCGAGATTCTGCACCAAGCGGCGGAGTGCGCCAAGAGTATCGAATACACAGATCTCTGCATTCTCGATAACGAGATTATATATAGTGGTCTTAGCACTGGTAGCTGTTGTCTTGCAATGGAGAGCCTGCCCGAGGGCGTGCGACTTAGCGAGGCTATATATACCTTCGCAAAATCTAACCTTCTAAGAGGCTTAACAGATTTTAAGACAAGGCTTCAACAGCTCAATATATCTCATAACAACCTAAGTATCAATAATATCGTTGTCGATAGCAAATATCGCTGGCATACCATCTGCAACTATAACCTACACAACGGCTTTGGCAACGATGAGGATGCCTTTATAGCTATTGAACGTACGATAAACAACACCGCCATCCCCGATGAGCCAAGCGCAAAGAGCCTCGAACAACAACGTCTACATAGCATAACCACCGATAGCGAGGGAAATGTTATCTACCCGATTGTCGAGTCGTGCCGCAGATTTACATCTAAGAATGGCGTTGGCTTCAAGGATAAACACGACACGATAATCATCAAGGACGACTACCTATGGGCGAGCGATTTCAGCTGCAACCGCGCTGTGGTGCAACTGAAAAATAGCAAGATGGGGGTTATCGACCGCAAAGGAAGATATATTATCGAGCCACTCTATAAGAGCATCATCTATAACCCTACGGATGGCACCAGCATCGTAAACGATGGCGTACGACAGACTACCTTCAACTACCTCGGTGAGCAGATCGACGAGTGGCACGAGTAGCCACTATCCCAACTCCACCTGTCGAGCTATGTGCGATGGCGTGGTGCCGAAACGACGCTTGAAGGTGGCAATAAAGTGCGACACATTGATAAAACCGCATAACGAGGCGATGTAACGTGTCGGTACGTCAGTCTGTCGAAGAATCATCGCCGCAATCTCTAAGCGACAACCAAGAAACCACTTGTGGGGCGATGCCGAATAACGCTCCCTGAACCTGCGCTTAAAGGTCGAAGCCGAGAGACAACATATTTCAGCTAACTCGTCAATGGAGATATTTGATGATATACCCTTCAATATCGCCTCCTCAAAACGCTCCTGCTCACGCGAGGAGTGACGGACGCGCCCAAAGAGTTGGTCTTTGTCTATATGGATAACAATCTCGCGAAAGAGACCATCACTACCCACACGATTCGATATTTGGTGATTACCACGATTGAAGATATGTATCTCATTTTCGTAAACTCTACGCTCCTCACCAGCAATCACAAAACTCGACGAGCCACTAAGGACACACATTATATCATAGCCCTCAGTCTTCAACTCCTCTGTGGTATCGCAACTGCGCGATATATATTCGATTATAGCACCACAAAATGGGGCATTATCGTGTTCGACTCTATTCATAGAAATATCTTTTTAATTTATATGAAACAAAGATAATCTATTCAAACCACCCACACAACCCCCTGGGTATCAATGAGCGTTTCGTGATATATAATTGAACCAAACGTGATATTTTCAACCCTAAAATTGAAGTTTAAAGATGAAAATACCATAAATATTACACACATATATATAAATAGATTTTAACACTCAATTACTAAATACGAGATTTTCCTGTTAAATCGACACGATAATATAAAAATTTTACTAACTTTGTGATAGTGGTTGCGAAATACGCAATTTGTTATGATGGCATTTAGGCTATTGCTGACCTTGTAAAACGACCAAATTATTACACACAAGCAATAGGCACAATAAATGTCCACGCCCTATGGCGTGGGTTGTGCTTACGTGTGTATGGGTACTTGGTCGTCCCTTCAAGGTGTGAGTGCTCCCACGCTTCTCTTTTTGAGTTAAACGGTTGCCATCTAATAGGAACGAAACCTATTGTTTAACTTAAAATACATTAGTATTATGAAAAAGATTGAAATTAACGAAACTGCTGAACAGACCTCAAGAAATTTAATTGATGTAGTATATGCTGTCAGCTTAATTGGATGCATTATTACCGCCATATTTGGCATAGTTGCGTGGTCAGGGTCAGGCTTTATACTTGGAGGTCCCATTATTATGATTGCCATTATAAGTATATTTTCAATAGTACTACTGAAGGCATTGGTTCATACGTTTGTCAATATTTCATCTAAACTTGACTACTGTGGCGAAATTCTAAAGACTATTAAAAATATCGAAGTAAGCCTCACTATGCCTACTATTAAAGAAGAAACACCTAATTATATACCACAAATCAAAGAAGAAACAAGAACAACAATAAGTCAAGAGAGTGTAAAGTTGGATGAGACAAAAATAGATAACTCCAAAACAATGTTTGATTGTGAGTTTAATACAGAAATTATCAATTTAATAAACGCAGGAAAAGAGCTAGATGCAAGAGCTATTCTAATTAGAAAGAAGAATATGTCGCTAAGTGGTGCTGTATCGTATATTGACAGACTAAAAGAACTTGCCAAATAGCACCAACGTAAACATTATAAAACGAGTCTAACAGTGGTTTTGTTAGACTCGTTATTTTTATGCTAACTGCCATCGTAATTCAGTACTACCCACAGCATCCTCAGCATACCCTGTCTCCATAGCACCCTCAGTCACCCCACAATCCCCAGCCTCTCCACACCGAAGGTGGCAAACCATGGGTTTGCAACAAGTACGATATCCAGAAACTTGCTCCTCTTGATTTTTGCAGATAGTGCATTAGGTATCGTGCAAAGGGAAGTAATGAATATAAGGATAGTAGCAGGGCTACAGCCTTATATTCATTACGAGTCTTGTGCGATAGATGATGTGCTATATGCAAAAAGAAA
>JAZOSJ010000148.1:0-27586 GCA_045657045.1 Alistipes sp. | reverse complement strand
GATATCGCAGACTCTTTATAGATGAATATTTTAAGCTCAAATACAAGTAGAAAATGCGGGTAAACACCCGCATTTATCTACTATTTTTGACCAATAAACAAATATTGCCCCGATTTTATCTACTATTTTGACCAATAAGCCCACTTTTCAGTTTTCACTTCACTTTTCACCTTAGAACAAACGAGGCCATCCTTACGGACAGCCTCGTTCTTTGTTGAATGTAACGGATTATGCCTCAGGAGCGATAGCCTCTGATGGGCAAACACCAGCGCAAGTACCGCAGTCGATACACTTGCTTGGGTCGATTACATAGATGTCACCTGCTGAAATTGCCTCAACTGGGCACTCGTCGATACATGTACCACATGCAACGCAAGAATCTGAAATTTTGTAAGCCATATTACTTTAAGTTTAATGAGTGTTTCACACTTTTCAGTCGCAAATATACAAATTATTTTCAGTGATACTAATCAATTACTAAAAATTTGCACTGCAACCCTCAATTTTGTAACGAATTTCGATTACTTTCCTATAAAATCAAAACCGGTATAAGGTACCAACACCTCTGGGATACGTATGCCATCCTCGGTCTGGTTGTTCTCGAGCAATGCCGCTACAATACGTGGTAATGCAAGAGACGAGCCATTCAATGTATGTGCGAGTTGTGTTTTTCGGTTATCATCACGATAGCGCAATTTTAGGCGGTTAGCCTGGAACGACTCGAAGTTCGAAACAGAGGATACCTCCAACCAGCGCTTCTGTGCCTCAGAGTATACCTCGAAGTCGTATGTAAGTGCCGATGTGAATGACATATCGCCGCCACATAGTCTCAAAATACGGTATGGAAGACCGAGCGATGCCACGATAGACTCCACGTGTGCTACCATAGCATCAAGAGCCTCGTATGACCTCTCTGGGTGCGATACCTGCACGATCTCCACCTTGTCGAACTGGTGCAAGCGGTTAAGACCACGAACATCCTTACCATAAGAGCCAGCCTCGCGGCGGAAGCATGGGGTGTATGCTGTCATCTTTACAGGCAACTCGTTCTGCTCGAGGATAACATCGCGGAAGATATTTGTTACAGGCACCTCAGCCGTAGGCACAAGGTAGAAGCCATCAGCCGTAGCGTGGTACATCTGACCCTCCTTATCTGGCAACTGACCAGTACCGAAGCCCGAAGCCTCGTTTACCATAATTGGAGGCTCAACCTCCTGATAACCAGCCTTAGTGTTGCAGTCGAGGAAGTAGTTAATCAAGGCACGTTGTAGGCGTGCACCCTTACCCTTGTATACAGGGAAACCTGCACCTGTGAGCTTCACGCCAAGGTCGAAGTCGATGATGTCGTACTTCTTTGCAAGCTCCCAGTGTGGAAGTGCCTCACCTGGAATCTCGGTGTAGTTCTCCACAAGCTTAACCACAACATTGTCCTCTGCTGTGCGACCCTCTGGTACGATGTCGGCAGGGAAGTTAGGGAGCTTTACAATCTCGTTTTGCAACTCCTCAGCTACACGCTCTGACTCCTCTTTAAGTTCGTTAGAGCGGTTCTTCAATGCAGCCACCTCCTGCTTCTTAGCCTCAGCCTCCTCCTTGAGACCCTTGCCCATAAGCATACCAATCTGCTTAGCAGCCTGATTCTGCTCAGCAAGACAGTTGTCCAACTCATTTTGTAGCGCCTTGCGCTTATCGTCGAGCTCCTCGATGCGTGCGATAATAGGCTCTGCATCCACGCCCTTCTTTTGTAGACGGCGTACAGCCTCAGCCTTGTTCTCTCGTAATTGCTTTAATGTAAGCATATATCATGTATTGATTTTGTTTCAGACTACAAATATACAACATTATTGCGAACAATGTTCCTTGTAAGGCTAAAAATATTTTTGAGACCCAATTCCCACCACTATTTTACCGCACTGTCTTGTACTGAAAAAAGTTTTATGAGTTACGATGGGTTCAGATGGGTTCAGATGGGTTCAGATGGGTTCAGATGGGTTCAGATGAGTTCAGATGGGTTCAGATGAGTTCAGATGGGTTTAGATGGGTTCAGATGAGTTCAGATGGGTTCAGATGAGTTCAGATGAGTTCAGATGGGTTCAGATGGGTTCAGATGGGTTCAGATGAGTTTCATAGTAATCCATAGTAACCCATTGTAACCCATTGTAACCCATTGTAACTCATTGTAACCCATAGTAACCCATAGTAACCCACAGTAACCCATAGTAACCCATAGTAACTCATAGTAACCCATAGTAACCCATCTGACTGCGCCTTTTACCACTACTAATTACTAATTCCTCATTACTAATTGAAAAAATTGACTTTTTTCCCTATCTTTGCACGATTATATACTTGTATGGATGATGACCGCTAAAAAGAGATATATCGAGCTTCTTTGCCCTGCGCGCGACTATCGTGCTGCTATTGCAGCAATCGACTGTGGCGCTGATGCTTTGTACATTGGTGCTGAGGGCTTTGGAGCAAGGCGCGCCGCCACAAATACCACCGAGGATATTGCCCGCGTGGTGGACTATGCTCACCTCTTCGGTGTGAGGGTCTATGTCACGCTTAACACCATCCTCTACGAGGGGGAGTTGGAGCGTGCCGAGAAGCTTGCGCGAGAACTTATCGCCGTTGGTGTAGATGCCCTTATTGTGCAGGATATGGCGTATCGTGAGATGGGGCTTCCGGTGGAGCTTCACGCCTCGACGCAGGTCTGCAACATGACACCTGAGGGTGCGAAATTCTTGGAGGATAGTGGCTTCACGCGAGTAATCCTGGAGCGCGCGCTATCGTTGGAGGAGATAAAGCGTATTCGCCAGGCTACGACCGTAGATTTGGAGTGCTTTATCCACGGTGCTATATGCGTGGGTCATAGTGGTCGTTGCTACCTCTCGCGTTCGCAGTCCTCGCGTTCGGGAAACCGTGGCGAGTGCTCGCAGCCATGCCGTCTAACCTACGACCTCGTTACGGAGCGTGGCGAGAAGCTAATCAAGGGAAAACACCTGCTCTCGGTCAAGGATTTCGACCTCTCGGAGCGCATCGGTGAGCTTATAGATGCAGGCGTTATGTCCTTCAAGATTGAGGGTCGCCTCAAAGATGACAACTACATTAAAAATGTGGTTAGCTACTACCGCAAAAAAATAGATGAGGCCCTTGCCACACGCCCCGATTGTGTCCGCCTCTCGGTGGGCGAGTCGGAGGTGGAGTTTGCGCCTGACCCAAAGAAGAGCTTTACACGCGACGGTGGCGAGTATATGTACTCTGGCAAGCGTGCTGGCGTGGCATCGTTCAACACCCCTAAGGCTGTGGGTGAGTATGTGGGTAGTGTTGCTATGGTAGGTCGCAAGGATTTCAAGCTTGTGAGTCGTATGCCGATAAGTGCGGGCGATGGTCTCTGCTTTATCGCGGGTGATGGTATCATAGGCACAAATGTAAATAGGGTTGAGGGTAACACGGTAGAGCCCAACCGTATCGACGGTATCAAGGCGGGTATGGAGGTCTACCGCAACTACGACCATAAGTTTACGCAGAGTGTCGAGCGAGGCAAGATACGTCGTACCATAGGTGCCGATTGTGTCTTGACCATCGCGGAGCGCCGTATCTCGGTGCGCTTCACCGATGTTGAGGGCAATGGTGTGGAGGTTATGCGCGATGTTGAGCTTGAAAGGTCGAAGAGCGAGGAGAAGATGCGCGCGGTGGCGGTAGAGCAGATGACAAAGAGTGGCGATAGCATCTTCCGCATCCAGAATGTTGTGGTCGAGGGTGCTGAGTGGTTTGTTACGGCAAAGCTCCTTGCCGAGCTACGCCGTGAGGCTCTTGCATTGTTGGCTTCGGCGCGCGCAGAGATGACCATACCACACGATATACGTAGCGATAGTGGCGAGGCGCGCTATCCTGAGCGCCGTCTCTCGGCACAACATAATGTTGTAAACTCGCTTTCGCGCCAATTTTACAAAAAGCACGGCGTGGAGCATATAGTAGATGGCTTGGATAGCTGGGCATCGACACGTGGCGAGAGGGTTATGGAGTCGAGCTACTGCATCCGTCGCGAGATTGGCGAGTGCCTTAAAAAGGGTAGCAAACTCCACGACAGACTCTTTATCGAGCACGGTCGCCATCGCTATAGACTCGACTTTGATTGCACCAAGTGCGTGATGTGTCTTGTGGACACATCACAAACTGAAAACTGAAAACTGAAAACTGAAAAGTAAGGTGCGCTTCGCGCGAGATTTATAAAAAGTGAAAGGTGGAAACAGAAAAGAAATAGATATAGTTACAGTTATGGACAATAAGTATATAATTGATGATAAGAGTAAGGCGTTTGCGCTACAAATTATAAGATTGTGTGCTCGCCTAAGTGATGATAAACAGGGATACTTACTTTCGAAACAATTGTTGAGAAGTGGAACAAGTATTGGTGCGAATGTTAGAGAGAGACTCAATGCGCAGAGTAGGGCAGATTTTATCAACAAACTACAAATCGCATTAAAGGAGGCAGATGAAACGGCTTATTGGCTTGAGTTGCTTGTTGAAAGCGAAACGATTAATCAGGCTCAGTTTGCACCTCTCTACAGAGACCTGAAAGAGATTATAGCAATTATTACTGCCTCGATAAATACATTGAAACAGAATTAGTCTGAGAATGAAAGGTAAACAAGTGTCACTGATACCAAACTTTTCAGTTTTCACTTTTTATAAATCTCGCGCGAAGCGCACCTTACTTTTCAGTTTTCAGTTTTCAGTTTTCAGTTTAAAAATATTATGATGATTAAGCAATTAACACCAAATATTCCCGATTACGAGCTTCTCGACACCGGCGAGGGTGAGAAGTTAGAGCGTTTCGGAGGTTATGTAGTACGCCGTCCTGAGCCACAGGCTATATGGCGCAAAAGTCTTAAAGAGTCGGAGTGGTTGAAGGCGGATGCTTCGTTCTTGCGCGATAGCAAATCCGAGGAGCGTGGCGAGTGGAAGCTAAAACCACAGATGCCATCGCGCTGGACGGTGCGCTTCGACTATAAGTCGATGCACTTGAATATGCGCCTTGCGCTAACATCGTTTAAGCACGTGGGTATCTTCCCTGAGCAGTCGGCAAATTGGGAGTTTATCTACGACACTATCGAGGAGTTGAAGGCTAAGGGCACCCAGCGCCCAAGAGTCTTGAACCTCTTTGCCTATACGGGGGGTGCTACGTTGGCGGCGCGTGCTGCGGGTGCAGATGTAACGCACGTGGACTCCGTGAAGCAGGTGGTGACCTGGTCGAGAGAGAATATGGAGCAGTCGGGCTTGGATGGTGTGCGCTGGATTGTTGAGGATGCCACAAAATTTGTGGAGCGCGAGGTGCGTCGTGGCAATAAGTACCACGGCATTATCCTCGACCCACCAGCATATGGTCGTGGTGCTAATGGCGAGAAGTGGGTGTTGGAGGATGACATCTGCAATATGTTGGAGTGCTGTGGCAAGTTGCTCGAAAAGAGCGATGCCTTCCTTGTCTTTAACCTCTACTCTATGGGTCTCTCGTCGATGTTGGCACGCACGGCGGTGCATCAGGCATTTGGTGCGCCTCAGGCGGAGCAGATGGGAGAGCTATACTTCGAGGATAGAAGCCACAAGCAGATACCATTCGGCACGTATTACCGTTTTAAGCGATAGCAGAGAGTCATGCGCGAGTTAATCGAGATATTGAAGTCGTTTCTAAAAATCGGAGCCTTCACCTTTGGTGGTGGCTACGCTATGATTCCGATTATTCAGTACGAGGTGGTTAACCGTCGCAAGTGGCTTAGCGAGCAGGAGTTTGTCGAGTTGCTAACGATAGCTCAGGCAGCCCCAGGGCCTATATCGCTAAATACGGCGGTCTTTGTGGGCTACAAATGCAAGGGCTATAAAGGTGCCTTGGCAGCAATATTGGGTGTTGTGCTACCCTCGTTTGTGATTATACTCCTGGTGGCGATGTTCTTCCACACGATGCGCGATAACCGCTGGGTAGATGCCGCCTTTCGGGGTATGCGCCCTGCTGTTGTGGCACTTATCGTTGCCCCTATCGTGGGTCTTGCAAAGGGACTTCATTGGACGCTTATCGCGGTGGCAGCAGCTACAGCATTGGTGGTGTGGTATTTTGGTTTTTCGCCTGTGTGGTTGCTCGTGGCTGGTGCTGTGGGCGGTGCGCTGTGGGCGGCTAAGCAAGGAGAGGAGGTTCATCTATGATGGCTGTGCTACTCCAACTCTTTGTAAGCTATTTGAAGATTGGCTTCTTCGGCTTTGGTGGCGGCTACGCTATGCTCTCGCTGATACATAGCGAGGTTGTGGTACGAAACGGCTGGCTCACGAATGGCGAGTTCTCGGATATTGTGGCTGTGTCGCAGATGACACCAGGCCCTATTGCCATAAACTCGGCAACATATATCGGCTACGAGGTTGCGGGCTTTTGGGGTTCGGTGGTGGCTACGGTGGCGGTATGTCTGCCGGCGCTTACGATAATGATGCTTATTACGCGCTTCTTCCTACGCTTGCGTGATAACCGCTATGTCAAGGGTGTGGTTATGGGTATGCGTCCTGTGGTTGTGGGTATGATTGCCTCGGCGGCGTTGCTGCTAATTTTTCCGCACTCGGGGGATGGTCGTAGCTTTATCGACGGCTGGAGCTGGGTGATATTTATCGGGGTGGTCATTGCTTCGGTAAAGAGGGTAAACCCTATATTGTTGATTGTTATGTCGGCAGTTGCGGGTGTAGTGATTTATGGAATATAACGTATGACAATGATAAATGAAGAGATATTGGAGGGCTTAAGTCCCTCGCAGCGTGAGGCTGTGGTGAACTACAACGGTGCATCGCTTATCATCGCGGGTGCTGGCTCGGGAAAGACCCGAGTTCTCACCACACGTATTGCGTGGATGTTGGCGCAGGGAGTATCCCCTTCGTCGATACTCGCCCTGACCTTTACCAATAAGGCGGCACGCGAGATGCGTGAGCGTATCGAGAAGTTGGTAGGTCCGCAGGCGCGCTATATCCGTATGGGAACATTCCACTCGGTCTTTGCCCGTATCCTTAGGGAGAATGCGGCAAAGTTGGGCTATCCTGAGAGCTACACGATATATGAGCCTTCGGATGTTAAGAACCTTGTTAAGACCATTATCAAGGAGATGAACCTCTCGGAGGAGCGCTATAAACCGCAGAATGTGGCGGCGCGTATCTCTATGGCCAAAAACTGCCTTGTGACCCCAGCGGCATATCGTGCAAATGCTGTGCTTGTGGGCGAGGATAGAGAGGCTAAAATGCCCGATATTGCAGATATATATGCCGAATATTGCATCCGTTGCAAGCGTAATGGCGCAATGGACTTCGACGATTTGCTTCTTCAAACTAATATCCTGCTTAGGGATGCGCCAGAGGTTTTGGAGCAGTACCAAAATCAGTTTAAGTATATCCTTGTGGATGAGTACCAGGATACCAATATGGCGCAGTATATCATAGTGCGCCGTTTGGCATTGAAGCATTCGAATGTCTCGGTTGTGGGCGACGATGCGCAGAGTATCTACGCCTTCCGAGGTGCTAAGATTGAGAATATCCTCTCCTTCCAGCGCGACTATCCCGATGCTAAGGTCTACAAATTAGAGCAGAACTACCGCTCTACGCAGACTATCGTTGAGGCGGCTAACTCGCTTATTGCGCACAACTCGCGCCGTTTGGAGAAGAAATGCTTCTCGGCTGCCGAGGTGGGTGAGAAGATACGCTTGGTGAGGGTTGTTGAGGATAGCTACGAGGCTGTTGAGGTGGCAATGGATATCAAGGACAGAGCGAGAGAGGGTGCAGAGTGGCGCGATTTCGCCATCCTATATCGTACAAATAAGCAGCACGGTATGTTCGAGGCGGCACTATCGCGACGCGGTATTCCCTATCGTGTCTATAAGGGTATGTCGCTATTGGAGCATAAGGATGTTCGTAACCTTATTGCCTACCTTAGCGTTATCCTCAACCCTAACGATGATGAGTCTTTCAAGCGAATCATAAACTATCCAGCACGCGGCATTGGCGATACTACCGTTCAGCGTATCGTGGAGATTGCGCGCCAGAAGAACACCTCGATGTGGCACGCCGTAGATGAGTTGGTGCGTGGAGCTGAGGCTTTGGGTCAGGTCGAGAAGGTTGTTGTGCGCAAGGTTGCCGACTTTGTGAAGATGATAAACGAGCTCTCGCTGATGCGCGTTGAGATGGGTGTTTGCGACTTTGCCAAGGAGGTTATCGCACGCTCGGGTATTCTGCACGAATTGGAGAGGGAGAAGAAGCCTGAGAACGATACAGCAAAAGATTACCTCGACCAGCTCCTCGCGATGATGAGCTCGTATGAGGATGAGTGCGATAGGGAGATGACCGAGGGTCTTAGAGAGGAGAACGAGACACCTACCATCGATGAGTGGATGCAAAATATAATGCTACAAACCGACCAGGATTCAGAGGATGATGGCAACAGGGTAACCCTTATGACCGTGCATTCGGCTAAGGGCTTGGAGTACGACTATATCTATATCGTAGGTATGGAGGAGGGACTCTTTCCTTCGTCACGCTCTGTGGAGTCGGTGCAGGAGTTGGAGGAGGAGCGCCGTTTGATGTACGTTGCTATCACACGTGCCAAGAAAGCGGCGATGTTATCCTTCTCGGAGTTGCGCCGTGTGTGGGGTAAGACCGAGAGTGCTTCGCCAAGTAGATTCCTCAAAGAGATAGATTCAAAGTGGTTGGATGCAAACTTCGATATCGAGGAGCTTTCGGGTCGCAATCGCTGGGAGAGGGCTATGGATGAGCCACGCCCTAAGTTCGAGTCGCTAAAAAGCCGTTATGGCGCACCACGCGGAGCATCACATAGCAATACTCCACAGCGCCCACGTCCAGAGATTATCACTACACCACGACCTTTGGACCCTGAGCGTAGCGGTATGCGCTCCGTGGGAACACGTCCTACGGCAGGCGTTGTGCAGAGTGTAGGAGATTGCGAGTATCGTGTTGGCGAGCGTGTGGCGCATCCAAAGTTTGGCGCAGGTACTATCGAGCGCATCGAGCCTTTGACAACAGATAACAAATTAGTAGTTGTGTTTGATAGCTATGGCTCAAAGACCTTGCTTGCCAAGTTTGCAAAACTATCAAAATTGTAGAGTATGGAGGCGGTGATGCTATCGGTGGTGATGACCACCTACAACCATGAGCGATATATCGCAACAGCGATAGAGAGTGTCTTGCGTCAGCAGACCGACTTCCGTGTGGAGATTGTCGTGGGCGAGGATTGCAGCACCGACCGCACACTTAATATTGTGCGCGACTATGAGCGTATGTACCCCGAGTGTATACGCATCGTAACCTCGGAGAGCAATGTTGGTTGGAGGGAGAACTACCGTCGTACGATTGCCGCGGCACGAGGTCGCTATATAGCGCTGCTTGATGGCGACGACTACTTTACACATCGTAAGAAGTTGCAAATGCAGGTAGATCTCTTGGAGGCAAATCCTGACGTTGGAATGTGCTATACTCGTTCGGAGCGTATTGACGAGGTGGGCAACACCACGATATACCCAGAGTCGGAGTGTTATACCGACTTTGAGAGTATGCTCAGGCGCAACCCTGCGGAGAATTGTACCGTGGTGGCGCGTAGGGCATTGGTCAAGCAGTATTATGCTGAGATATGCCCTATGGAGCATCCAGAGTGGCTGACCGATGATTTGCCAATGTGGTTGTGGTTTGGTGCGCGTAGCAGGTGTATGGCGATTGATTGCCCTATGGCGGTGCATCGCGTATTGAAGTATAGTGTAAGCCACAACCCCGACTATTTGAAGAAGATAGCCTTTGTAGATTCGTTGGCGGATATAAGCATCTGGTTTGACGAGCGTTATAACAATGGTGCTTTGGGCAATGAGCTACGGCTAAATAAGCATAATACAGCGCTGTGGGTGCTATCCTATAATGGCTCGCCACTGCGTTATATAAAGCGTTGGTGGCGTGATGTTAAGGAGCATCGCCCACTTCGAAAGAATATCGCCTCATACGGACTCTTCGCAAAGAAGATATGTTGGCGTATGTGGCATAAAAGCAGAAGATAATGACTACAAAAGAGCGATATAGTCGTGTTGTGGAGTACTTCTCCAAGGCTATGCCTACGGCAGAGAGCGAACTCAATTTTAGAAACCCCTTTGAGTTGCTTGTGGCGGTAGTGCTATCGGCACAGTGTACCGATAAGAGGGTAAACCTCACTACGCCAGCCCTGTTTGAGGCATACCCCGATGCTGCGGCTATGGCGAAGGCTACGGTAGAGCAGATATACGACTATATTAAAAGTATCTCCTACCCCAATAATAAGGCGAAGCACCTTAGTGTCCTCTCGCGTCAGATTGTTGAGCGCTTTGGTGGCGAGGTGCCAAGCGATCCTGATGACTTGCAGTCGTTGCAGGGCGTAGGGCGCAAGACTGCAAATGTTGTGGGCGCGGTATTGTGGGGTAGAGAGGTTATGCCTGTCGATACCCACGTCTTCCGTGTTGCGGCGCGCATAGGTCTCTCGCGTAATGCCAAGACTCCGCTTGCTACGGAGCGTCAGTTGGAGAAGGGTTTTCCTAAGGAGTTGCTTCCGATTGCTCACCATTGGCTGATACTCCACGGTCGCTATGTCTGCCTTGCGCGCAAGCCTAAGTGTGAGCAGTGTGGCATTACCGAGGTGTGCAAATATTATACTACAAATAGCAGATTATGAAAGGTTTAATATTTTTTATACTGGTGCTACTATGTGGCTCTTGTGCTAAGCAGCCCTATTCGGGTATGGATGCTCCATCGAGCACGAAACCGAATACCGAAGATGCCATTATCGCATATATAGACCAGCGCCTCGAAGATGAATACTATTGGTTGGACGAGGTAAACCAGAAGCGCTCGATGTTTAATCGTCGTCTTGCGTGGAACGAGTATCTTCCCAATGCCCTCTCGAAGTTGACTACCAATAAGGATGATGGTTACTACAATAGCAAGGGTCAGCGTAGCTACTACTCCTATATTCGTGAGGTGGCGACCACACGAAGCGAGACTATGGGTTTGGGCATCCTGCTACACTATACGATAGTCGGTCTGGGCAATAATAGATATGGCTTTGTGGTGGAGAGTGTATATCCCGATTCGCCTGCAGCCCGCGCAGGACTTCGCCGCGGAGATATTATCACAGAGGTGGGTAATAGCTTTATTACGCAGAGCAACTATGCTACCAATTTTAACAATATTCAGTCGAGCAGTGTGCAGTCGTTGAGGTTGTCGTATATGCGTCGCTCGGAGGATAGTGAGGAGTATAGTGCTACTATTCAGAGCGCTATGTATAGCCAGACACCTATTGCCTATTGCGATGTTCTCAATGTTGAGGGCTGCGATAAGAAAATTGGCTATCTCTCCTATTTGGGCTTCGAGAGCGAGTATAACGACGAGCTTAGCGCAGCCCTTGCGCAGTTATCTTCGGCGGGTATTGAGGAGCTTATTCTCGACCTTAGATGTAATGGTGGTGGTTCGGTATCTTCGGCGTTGTTGCTATGCTCGGCTATTGTGCCAAGTAACTACGAGGATAAGATTCTATGTGCCATTGAGCGCAATAAGAAGAATGCGGTAGCAGAGCGACGCACGGAGTTTAAGTTGGAGGGTACGGGAAACTATCTTAATCTGCAACGACTAACGGTTATATGCTCTGAAAATAGTGCTTCCGCCTCGGAGTTGGTTATTATGGGACTCAGGGGTATGGATTTCCCAGTAACGCTGATTGGTGCCACCACAAGGGGTAAGAACTGCGGTATGGATGTTACTCGCAAGGTGATTAATGGCAAGGAGTTGGAGTATGCGCCAATTACCTTTATGTGCTTCAATGCTAAGGGTTTTGGCGAGTGGGGTGATGGCATTGCACCAGATGTAGACCTCTGCTCGGAGAGCAATAAGTATGGTATATACAACGAAAGCTATCCACTTCCATATACCCATTGGGGCGATATGCAATACGATATAGCACTTATCGTAGCCCTTGCCGAGATTACGGGAAAGCCTATATCTTGGCAGAGCGTTACACGTAGCCGTGTGGATGAAAATATCGCTGTTGTATCGCAGATGCCATGCCCAGAGGCGGGTATAAAGCTGTATGAAAGTGAGCGATAGTGTTGAGGGTTACGAAATAATTAATTAACTTTGCAATATATATCAAACTATTGACGTTAAGGGATAAATAGGATTAATACAAAGGCTATTACATATATGAACGAAGTAGTAAACATTAAAGAGCTTAATGCTCATATTCAGGAGGAGTCGGTATTCGTAGATACGCTCCGCAGGGAGATTTCGCGCGTGATTGTGGGTCAGCAGCACCTTATCGACACTCTGCTTATCGGACTCTTGTCTGATGGTCACATCTTGTTGGAGGGTGTTCCAGGTCTTGCTAAGACATTGGCTATCACAACATTGTCTAAGGCTGTGGATGCTAAGTTTGCCCGTATACAGTTTACCCCAGACCTCTTGCCTGCCGACCTTATTGGTACGCTTATCTACTCGCAGCGTAACGAGGAGTTTACCGTGAAGCAGGGTCCTATCTTTGCAAACTTCATCCTTGCCGATGAGATTAACCGTTCGCCTGCAAAGGTGCAGTCGGCACTTTTGGAGGCTATGCAGGAGAAGCAGGTAACAATTGGCGATACAACATATCCTCTACCAAAGCCATTCCTTGTGCTTGCAACGCAGAACCCATTGGAGCAGGAGGGTACCTACCCACTTCCAGAGGCGCAGGTGGACCGTTTTATGCTTAAAGCCAAAATCTCATACCCTAAGCGTGCCGAGGAGTTGGATATCATCCGTATGAACCTTTCGGGTGCTGGTATGCCTAAGGTTGAGAAGGTAATCTCACCAGAGGATATTATGCGTGCCCGCGAGGTTGTCAACAAGGTCTATATGGATGAGAAGATCGAGCGATATATCATCGACATTATCTTCGCTACGCGTGAGCCTTCGGAGTATCGTTTGCAGCATATCCAGCCATTTATCGCCTATGGTGGCTCGCCACGTGCAAGTATCGCGTTGGCTAAGGCGGCACGTGCATACGCCTTTATTCAGCGCCGAGGCTATGTCATCCCTGAGGATGTGCGTGCGGTATGTCACGATGTCTTGCGCCACCGTATCGGTCTTACATACGAGGCTGAGGCTGAGAATGTGACTACCGAGCAGCTTATTACCGAGATTCTTAATAATGTTATAGTGCCATAATGCAGAGTCACGACGAGGATATACTCAAGCGTGTTCGCCGAATAGAGATTAAGACCCGTGGTCTCTCGGACGAGATCTTCGCAGGTAAGTATCATACCGCCTTTCGAGGTCGCGGTATGTCGTTTGCCGAGGTGAGAGAGTATCGTGCGGGCGATGATGTGCGTGATATTGATTGGAATGTTACTGCGCGCTCCCACCGTGCCCATGTCAAGGTCTATGAAGAGGAGCGTGAGTTGACGATGATGCTGCTTATTGATGTGTCACCTTCGCGTATGTTCGGCTCAGAGAGTATAACCAAGAAGAATCTTATTACCGAAGTTGCCGCCACATTGGCATTCTCGGCATCGAAGAATAACGATAAGGTGGGTTGTATCCTCTTTTCGGACCATATCGAGAAGTTTATTCCGCCGAAGAAGGGTCGTAGTCATATCCTAATGATTATCCGCGAGTTGGTGAGCTTCCAGCCCACGGGTCGTGGTACGAATATCTCGGAGGCGTTGCGCTACTTGGTGGGTGTGAATAAGAAACGCACCACCACCTTCCTATTATCCGATTTTATCAACTCGGGTGACGATATGCCAAAGTTTGAGGATGCCCTAAAAATTGCATCATCGAAGCACGACCTTATGGCGATAAATATCTTTGATAAGCGCGATAAGGAGTTGCCTAACGTGGGTGTTATCGAGATGGAGGATGCCGAGACGGGTCAAAGAGAGTGGGTCGATACATCATCGCGCCGTGTGCGAGAGTATTGGCAGCGTAGCTTCGAGGAGCGCAATTCGGCAATGCTCAAAACGTTGAGCCACAATAGAGTAGATGTCGCGGAGGTAGCTACCGATGGCGACTATGTGGTGGAACTTATAAAGATGTTCAAGAGACGATGAAGTGTTCATCAAATAGATTTACCATGTTGCTAACAGTATTGGCGATGCTCCTCTCGGGTGTTGCTATGGCAGAGGTGCCCACAATCAGTGCGCGCTTCTCGCAGGATAGCATTGAGGTGGGTGATATTGTAGAGTATATCATTGATATTGAGAAGGATTGCGCTACGCAGATAGGTCTTCCCGATTTCGATGGTAACCTCATGCCTAAGGAGCGACAGGAGCAGGCAAAGGCGAAGCTCAAGATGTCGACCTACGAGGAGTATGACGAGGATATTTTTGAGCTTGTTGAGGATTTTCCGCTCGACACGCTTAAAAATGAGGGGCGCAGAGTCACTCTTCGTAAGCGCTACTTGTTGGCAGTGATGGAGACAGGAAGTATTCCTATTCGCCCTACAATTCTCTATTTCGATAAGAATCGAGAGCAGCCCGACACTCTGCTTGCGGATGATACGTTGGTGCTCAGCGTCGCCCGCTATATGGAGCTTGATACCACGCTATTTTTGAAGGCTGACCCTACCCAGCAGCAGGGTTTTGGTGTCGACACCGAGCGTGCAAATGCAATGCTTAGAGATGAGGGTATCTACACACAGAAGCATTTGCCATTTATCTTTGCCGAGATTCGCGACTACGCCATCTATGGCTTGATAGCCTTGATTATCTTGTCGTTAGTGGTGTGGTATATCGTCTGGTATATGCGTAATAAGTGGCAGGGCAGGGGTCGTGATGTGAAGCCAGCACCGAAGCTCCCGCCACACGTTATTGCTATCAAGGCGTTAGACGAGCTACGCAATAGAAAGCTATGGCAGAATGGCAAGCATAAGCTCTACTACTCGACCCTAACCGAGATTTTGCGTCTCTATATCGAGGGTCGCTGGGCTGTGGGTGCGTTGGAGATGACGTCGCACGAGATTATCAAGGCTCTCTACGATGTTGATATAAATAGCGAGAGCAGAAATAATCTTGCGACGATACTCATTACGGCGGATATGGTGAAGTTCGCTAAGGCGTTGCCTGATGCTGAGGAGAACGAGCAACTCTTTACCTATGCCTACTACTTTGTGGAGAATACCAAGAGTGTGGATGTGGAGCATAACGAGGAGAAGCGAGATATAACCTTTGAAACAAAGATTGAGGAGTAATGAGAGGAACAAATATTATACGAATTATATCGGCTTTGGTGGCGTTGTTGCTTGTGTGTGCTCTGCCTGTATCGGCGCAGTATCATAAGGAGCGCAAGCTTGTTCGTGAGGGTAATTCAAGCTTTGAGAAGAAGAATTACAACACCTCATACAACCGCTATAACGAGGCTTTGGAGCACGATGCAACCAACTATGAGGCGCTATATAACCGTGCAAATGCCTATCATCACCTACGCCAGAGCAATCCTCAGGATTCGACCCTCACGGCAGAGGTCACGTTTCGTAACTACGAGGCAATAGCGGCAGATACGCTACTCTCGAAGACTCAGCGTGCCGAGGTATTGCGAAATTTGGGCGAGAGTCTCTTTCGGGAGCAGAAGTACGAGGCGGCGTTGAATGCCTTTCGTGAGTCTTTGTTGCTGAATCCTGCCGACAAGGAGACTAAGTATGACTACGTGCTTACTAAGCGTATTGTAGACCAGAAGCGTCAGCAGCCTCAGCAGAACGAGAATCAGGAGAATAACCAAAATAACAACGACCAGAATCAGGATAACCAGCAGAATCAGGATAACCAGAATAACGAGCAGAACAACGAGGGCGAGAACAATGAGCAGTCTGAGGGTGAGCAGCCCGAGGAGCAGCAACAAAATGGTGACGAGCCTGAGCAGAATGAAGAGGAGGGTGGTGCTGAGCCTAAGGAGTTGAATGCCGACCAGGAGCGTATGTTGAATGCTATTCAGGCGGAGGAAGACAAAACCCAAGAGAAGCTCAAAGAGGGCGAGAAGGCGTTGATTATACCTGGTAAAAAGAATTGGTAATATGCAGTTTCATAATCCCGAAATACTCTATCTATTAGCGGTAATTCCCGTTATCGTAGCCTACTACATCTTTGTTAGTCGCCGCCGTGCCACTATGCGTGTGTCGACACTACAAAGGGGTCGTATGCCACGCACGGTGCGCTACTATCTAAGACATCTGCCTATGGTGCTACGCCTGTTGGCTATCGCAGCAGGTATCGTAGCCCTTGCCCGCCCTGTTGAGGAGCACTCATCTACGGAGACCTCGACAGAGGGTATCGACATTGTCCTTGCGATGGATATATCAGGCTCTATGCTTGCTCGTGACTTCGAGCCAGACCGTATCACGGCGGCAAAGCAGCTCGCATCGGAGTTTGCCTCGGAGCGTGTTGGTGACCGTATCTCGGTTGTGGCTTTTGCGGGTGAGGCATTTACGCAGTGCCCTCTAACAACAGATAAGGCGAGTGTTGGCACTATGCTCTCGCGCCTACGCAGCGGTGTCGTGGATGATGGTACAGCGATAGGTAACGGTCTTGCGACGGCGATTAACCGTCTTCGCGAGAGTGGCTCAAAATCTAAGGTTGTAGTGTTGCTCACGGATGGTGTGAACAACCGCGGACAGATTTCGCCTATTATGGCGGCAGAGATTGCTCGCGATATGGGTGTTAAGGTCTACACTATCGGCGTGGGTACTAAGGGTCAAGCCCCTATGCCTGCGGTCGATATGTTTGGTAATAAGACCTATGTTATGGCAGATGTGGAGATTGACGAGCAGTTGCTCCGCAATATCGCCAAGACTACGGGTGGCGAGTACTTCCGTGCGGTGGATAATAGAGCGCTTGGCGAGATCTATGCCCGCATCAACGAGATGGAGAAGAGCGAGGTGCAAATCACACACTACACATCCTACGAGGAGCTATACTTCGGTTGGTTGCTGTTGATGTTGTTGTGTTTGGCTTTGGAGTTTGTGGTCGAGCGCATGGTACTTAATCGTATCCCTTAAAAGGTTGCTATTATGAGTGATGTAAATATCTTTATCTTTGCTAACCCTGAGTGGTTATGGTTGCTTTTGGCGGTTGTGGCTATTCCGATTATATATCTTCTTCTAAGACTATACCGCAAGCGTATGTTAAAGAGGTTTGGTAATGTGGCTGTGCTCAACAGCCTTATGCTCGACTACTCTGGTGCGAGAGGTTGGATTAAGATTACGCTTTTTAGCTTAGCGATAGGCTTTATGGCGTTGGCATTGGCACGCCCGCAGACAGGCTCGAAACTTCGTAGCACGGAGGTTGAGGGTCGTGAGGTGGTGCTTGTTGTCGATGTCTCGAATTCGATGCTTGCCGAGGATGTTACACCAAGCCGTATGGCGCGTACACGCTACGCTATTTCGCGCCTTGTGGAGCGAATGAAGGAGGATAGGCTCGGCATTGTGGCCTTTGCCGATGAGGCTGAGGTGTTACTACCTATCACGGGTGATTATAAGATGGCAGAGTCTATGGTTAAGCGCCTTGAGCCATCGCTTATTGCCCATCAAGGTACGGATATAGGTGAGGCGTTGGAGGTGGCGATGTTGTCCTTTACCGAGAGCACGAAGGAGTCGCATAGCCGTGTAGTGATACTTATCACGGATGGTGAGGAGCACAACCAGAGTACCGATGCGGCGATAGAGAGAGCCGTGGCGCAGGGTGTTATGGTGTGTGCCATAGGTATTGGTACGCCAGAGGGTACGCCATTGAAGATTAATGGCGAGCTTATCGAGGATGAAGATGGCAAAATGGTAGTAACGAAGCTTGGTGAGCCATTGTTGCAGCATATTGCCGAGGCTACGGGTGGTATATATGTTCGCTCGCGCAACGAGAGTTTCGGTCTTGACGAGATTATCGAGCGCCTCGACCAGATTGAGGCTACGCAGCTTACGCAGATAACCTTCGAGGAGTATGACGAGCAGTATCAGTGGTTCTTGGGCGCTGCGTTGTTGTTGCTCCTTGCCGAGTTCTTCGTTATGGAGCGCCGCAACCCATTGTTGAAGGGAGTACGCTTGTTCGAAAGAGATAGTAATAACAAAAAATAGTTAACCTAAAATTAAAATTATGACAATCAGAGATTTACAGCCAAAACTCATTTGGGAGCAGTTTGATGACATCTGTCAGGTGCCACGCCCATCAAAGAAAGAGGGTAAAATAATCGCTTGGCTTATAGAGTTTGCCAAGAAGCACAATATCGAGTATCAGACCGACGAGACAGGTAACGTGGTTATGCGCAAGCCTGCAACTAAGGGCTTCGAGAATCGCCCAGCGGTTATACTTCAGTCGCATATGGATATGGTATGCGAGAAGAACTCAAACAAGGAGTTCGACTTCGAGAACGACCCTATCGAGACTTGGATTGATGGCGAGTGGGTTAAGGCTAAGGATACAACTTTGGGTGCTGACTGTGGTATCGGTATGGCAGCAGCTCTTGCAGTATTGCTCGATGAGAGCCTTGAGCATCCAGCTATCGAGGCGCTATTTACCGTAGACGAGGAGACGGGTCTTACAGGTGCTTTCGGTCTTGGCGAGGGTATGCTTACAGGTAAGTATCTTGTAAACCTTGACTCGGAGGACGAGGGCGAGATCTTTATTGGTTGCGCTGGTGGTATCGACACCGTGGCTACGCTTAACTACGAGAGCGAGGAGGTACCTGAGGGTTATGCCTTCGTTCGTCTCGAAATAGGTGACTTGCTTGGTGGTCACTCTGGTGACGATATTGATAAGGGTCGTGCTAACTCTAATAAGCTCTTGGCACGCTTCCTCTACAATGCTATCGACAAGTTTGGTGTGGCGTTGGCGGAGTTCGATGGTGGTAACTTGCGCAACGCAATTCCACGTGAGGCATACGCTATCGTAGGTGTTCCAGCTTCGGAGAAGGAGGATTTCGAGGAGCGCTATTTGGAGTTTGGTCAGATGATGATGGAGGAGTTCAAACACACAGAGCCACGTATGCGCTTTGCTGTAAGCGATGTCGAGGTTCAGCCTACAAAGGTTATGACCAACGACGAGCTCTGCTACTTCTTGCTCGCTTTGGTGGGTCTTCCAAACGGCATTCTTGGTATGTCGTTCGCAATGCCAGGTCTTGTTGAGACCTCTTCAAACCTTGCCTCTGTGAAGTTCGACACCGAGAAGGAGATTATTACAGTGACTACATCGCAGCGTTCATCTGTTGAGAGCGCAAAGCTATACGCATCGCAGACTATCGAGTCGGTATTCTATCTTGCTGGTTTCGATGTTCAGCACTCGGATGGCTATCCAGGTTGGGCGCCTAATCCAGATTCTAAACTCCTTACCGAGACTGTTCAGTGCTATCGCGACCTCTTTGGTGCAGAGCCTAAGGTGCGCGCTATCCACGCAGGCTTGGAGTGTGGTTTGTTCCTTGAGAAGTATCCACACTTGGAGATGGTGTCGTTTGGTCCTACCTTGCGTGGTGTGCACTCTCCAGACGAGCGTCTTGAGATTTCGACCGTGGATAAGTTCTGGAAGTTGTTGGTAGAGCTTTTGAAGCGTATTGCATAAAACTAAACGATACTATGGCGAACTATCTACCCATAGTTAAAACGTTAGAATCAACCAATATCAATGTGCGGGGTTTGGGACAAGTTGTCGTAGACCCCGCTACGATTGAGGTCGGTAATAACTCCGTTGTTGCCCGTTGTCGTGTGGTGGGCAATGAGGGGTATAAATGCTTAAAGTGCTACCTTGCATCGCCGAGTAGAAGCAATCTTGATGACACATCATACTTCCCTAAGGCGCTCAGAGTCTATGGCTTTGGTGCGAAGGTGGAGTATGTAGATGTTTATATTAGTGAGTGGATTGAGGGCGAGGTCTTGGATGCGATGCTCTACCGCGAGGAGTGTGACTATGCTGCTATAAGCAGGGAGTTCGATAGAATGGCACTTAAACATCTGCAAGCAAAGGCTATTCATGGCGATATAAAGCCAGAGAATATTGTTGTCACGCCCTCTGGCGAGATGGTGTTGGTCGACAACGACTTTCAGCCTGTTAAGAGTAACAGAGATTATAGAGCTAAGGATTATGGCTCGAGCTACTATGTGCACCGCCATCGCCGACTGCGCCGCACGGATGAGTATACCGACGACTATCCAATAGCCTTGCTCTCCTCCTTTTTTGCTGCGCTAAAATACGCTCCAACATTACTATCTGTGACTTGTCTAATGGAGGAGTATATCGCCGCAGCTACCGCTATTTTGAGGGATAATGGCGATAGCGTACACTTCGATATGATTATGGGTATGCAGCGCTCGATAATGGGAAAGATTGCCAACCTCGAAGAACTTATGCTCGAAGCTGTCAAGCAGGTCGATGGTGAGGTGTAACCCTGTGCCTAAAACTCGGCAGGAGAGTTGAGTTCTATCTCTTCGTTTGTATGTGGATGGCGGAACCTTAGATGCGAGGCGTGGAGGCAGAGACGTTGCTCTGTTGTAACCTTTGATCCATATATATCATCACCCACAATGGGGGCGTTAAGACCTTGTATATGAGCTGAATGCAGTCGTAGCTGATGTGTGCGACCTGTGATGGGATAGAACTCTATGCGGGTACGCGAGCTCTCGCGTGAGAGTACACGATACTCGGTAATAGCGCGCTTTCCATCTGGTGCAACCATCTGTCGCGGACGGTTGTCGTAGTCGAGTTTTATCGGTAGATCAATAGTGCCACTATCGGCTATAATGATACCCTCCAAAACTGCGGTATATCGTTTTTTTATCGTGCGCTTAATAAACTGCTCTTGCAGCGCTTTGTGCGTCTCTTTATCCTTAGCAAGTAGCAATATTCCCGATGTCGACTGATCGAGTCGGTGTATAATCATTGGCCCCGTGGCTTCGGGGTAGCGCTCCGTAGCCCAGTGTTGCACGCTGCGTACACCAGATTTACCATCTACTGAGAGCATACCGCACGGCTTATCAATAGCCACTAAGTAGTTGTCCTCCCACAGAATGCGTGGCTCAGGTGGGGTGATGTTGCAGAGTGGATTACCCTCTACGTTAAGACCTTCGAGCATAAATAGCAATATCGGCTTACACTTGCCATTGCACGCTGGATAGAAGGCATCGTGGTGTCGCACCTCACCGCGTGGCGATGCTCCCTGCCAGAACTCTGCCATTGCAATAGGCTTATAACCATTTATATAGGCATATTGAAGCAGCTTTGGCGCAGCGCACTCACCAGCACCCGCAGGGGGTATTAACTGAGGCGTTGATGCGAATAACTCGACTAAGGTTTTGACCTCGCCACGAGAGTTTAGTATGTGGAATTGTTCGAATAGCTGCATCTGCAATGCCGAGGAACGCTGTTGGCGCTCGTACTTTAACTCGGCAATCCTGCCAAGGTAAATATCACACCTCTCGGCACACTTTGTAGTAAGCTCTTTGAGTGCTTTTTTTGTGCGTTGCAAATCTGCATTATCTCGTTGACTTTCAAGGATGAGCGTAGCTTCAACCTCTCCCTCTTTGCGGCGTATATCGCGTAGCTTTTTACGCTCGGCTAGTCTTGCTTTTAGCTCGGCAAGCTGTTGCGCGGCATCGGAATTTACCAGCTCTAAATCCCGCTTTGCCGAGATATACTCCGTACTCTGTTCAATCTCGGCAATCTCTTTGTTAATTGCCGAAATCTCTGCCTCGCCCTCTCGAAAGAAGTCGCCCGGTTGTAGCATATCGTAGATTGGTGGCACAAAATAGTCGTGGTGGTTGCTACCCGCAAGGTTGCCAGAGAAGGCGGATAAGAAGCCGAGTTCGCCCTCGCCATCCTCGATAATAAGCACACCGAACATCTTACCTCGCGCAATCTCCTCGCTCCACTCCGAGCGTGTTGCAAGGTACTCCTTCACCTGCTTCGAGGCAATCACAGAGAGCTCGTGTGGCACATAGTGAAATGGCCAGGTAAAGAGCTTTGGTCGCTCGATGTTTGTGATGTCGAGGTTAAATCGATGTAGCATACTATCTATTTCTTGCTCCACAAAGATACGAATTAACACTTTTTTAGGCAAATAATTTTGTTGTCCGAATATAATTTCATAACTTTGTGTGGGATAATACCCTGTGCAAGCATCTAATATGTAGAAAATATTAAGAGATTACCACATATTTTATTGTCTGCTGTTAGCTTTGGCGGTATGAGTTGCGTACCCCTTATCGAAGAGGAGGTTGATATGTATGCTGCACCTTACACAGAGTATCGCCCTTCGGCACGCGTTGAAGGGCGAGAGTAGCGATATGGGAGTGGTAACAAATGGTGGTGCTGAGCAGGGGGTTGTAGAGTAAATTTTTAGTAGACAGGGCTAGGGTATGAAACGATTTGGCGTCATAGTATGGGCGATGGTGTCTCTTGCGGTCTTGCTATTTGCGGGATGTACGGAGAATGGTGAACTTTTTAGGCAGAACGTAATCCTAATTTCCGAGAGTTGGGATGGTGCTAAATTGCAGAATGGCGACGTTATTGCGCTTGACTACTACTGTGAAAAGGCGACCTACGTTACTGTCTCAATCGTGGCGGATGACAAGAGTGGCTACACCACAAATGTATTGCAGTATGAGAAGCACTTGATGAAGTGTGGCGAAGGTGTGATTAACATTACGCTCAACGTAGGAGATTATGTTGGAGAGGCGATAGTGGGTGTTAGCTATCTCGGTATATATGCGAATGGATTTCTGTTGATGGATGATTTCGAGGAGGATAGAGCACGCACATTCAATATCGAGATTGTGAGCAATGAGGATAGCAATAATGTTGTAGAAAACCAATAAATAGGTGTGGCATTTTGGCAAATTTTCGAGCACAAATATACAAATTATAGATAAAAAGTTGCAAAGATGATATAAATATCATAACTTTGTAACAGAAGTCTTATCCTAATATTAAAAAAAATTATGAAACGCTTTATTTATTACCTTATGGCACTCCTTGGATTTGGAGCGCAGGGTTGTGATAAATTGGAAAACGCTTTCGGTGGTGAAGAGGTATGTATGTACGGCACTCCGGTTGTCGAGTTTCATCTTTCGGCACGTGTTGTCGACAAGGATGGTAATCCTATTCAGGGTATTGAGGTGCGACCAAATAGCGGCATTCCATGCCTTAACAAGACAGGTTTCTCTGACTATTTGGGCGTGATAAATGCTTACTACAATAGCACTGGATTTAAGGGAGATATGCACGAGGTCATCTTCTACGATGTTGACGGAGAGGCTAATGGTGGCGAGTTTGCCAAGCTAAAACTCGACATTAGCGATAAGGTCACACAGGTTGAAGAGGGTGATGGCTGGAATCAGGGTAGCTACAAAGCCGATATTGGCGATGTGGTACTCACGCTAAAGAGTGAGGCTAATGAGGAGGTAGAGGATAAGGCATACCGCATCAACCTCAGCGTCACCGTTGTCAACGAGGCTGGCGAGCCTATTCAGGGTATTCTTGTACGCCCTGAGAGTGGTGACTTTGCAGGTCGTGAGGGTTATACCGACCATCTTGGCAGTATTACAACAAGTAGCTACATAGAGTCTGTCAATGGACACTTCGTGCTACAATTCAAGGATGTTGATGGCGAGTACAACCTCGGCGAGTATGAGGATATAGACCTTGATATTACCGACAGGGTATTGGCTGTAGCAACAGAGTATGGCACAGCAGACGTAACGTTGGAGCCTGTGGTAATGAAGAAAAAATAGGATATCATATTATGAAAACTAAGAGATTTATCTGCGGAGCATTGCTCCTTATTGCGATGATGTTCGCCGAGAGTGTATCGGCACAGCTCAAAACATCATACTTTATGGAGGGTTCCTACTTCCGTACCGATATGAACCCTGCGTTGGCACCAACACGTGGCTATATCGCCTTGCCTATGCTTTCGGGTCTCACGGGAGGTGTATATAGCAACTACAACTCCTACGAGAATATGTACTACGAGAGTGATGGCACCGGCATTGGTGCTCTTAACCCCTCTGTGCCTGCTGATGAGTTCCTTAGCAAGTTGCCAAATAAGTGTGTTCAGACCATAGATTTTAATCTTAGCCTCTTTAAGTGGGGCTTCTACACCCTTAACAGCACATTCATCAACGTTGGCGCCAATATGCGCGTTAACTACAATTCGGTTATGCCGAAGGAGTATTTTAGGATGATGAAGGGTGAGTATGAGAATAGTATCAACATTGACAATATGTCGGTGGATTTGAGTCAGTATCTCGAAACATACGCAGGTACGGCTATACGTCTTGGTGAGAATATCACTATTGGAGCTCGCTTTAAGTTCCTTATCGGCTTGCAGAATGGTATGCTTAACGTAAATAAGCTATCGGTTAATAATGATAGTTACTCTATTCACGGCGACCTCAAGATGAATAGCTTTATGTACGATAGTACGCAGTACAATGGCGATCCTGATAGCGTTATAGCTATGGATGATTCATTTGCCACTATGAAAAATAACTTACATAGCTTTGGTAGTGCAATCGATATTGGTGCCGAGGTGCGCCTCCTCGAGAAGAAGCTGAAGCTATCGGCTGCGATTACCGATTTAGGCTTTATCACCTGGTCCTCAAAATCTCAGTTAAGAGGTTCAATTGACTGCGATGCTAACGAGGATATGGGCGTAGAAGAGCTCTTAAATATGGAGGTTATTAATACGCCAGATAAACTTTCTGACTATGCGACACGCCTTGCTACGAATGTGAATATGGGTGCTGAGTATAACTTCTTGGGCAACCATTTTGCTGTGGGTCTCTTGTCGCATACACGCCTCTATCGCAATGCTATAGCAACTGAGTTGACCACGTCGTTCAATGTGCGTCCAACCAATTGGATGACCTTTACTGCGAGCCATACATTCTTCAATGGCAACACACCAGGCATCTATGGCGCTGCGGTAAATATCCATCCACGTGCGATAAACATCTTCTTCGGTATGGACTATATCGGTAGTAGCAAGAATACAACCGACTTCGAGCCTACAACGATGTCAGAGATAGACTCAATGCTATCGCCAAAGGCTACGTCATATAACTTCTATGTCGGTATCGGCTTTAACTTTGGTCGTCCAGATTTCTTGGTTGAGCAGTAAAACATTAGAGTTATGTTAGGCAAAATTTTAACCCGTCTATTCGCGCTCTTTGGGATGTCGCTTACCTGCGTTGCGTGCTATGCACCATACGATGCCGAGTTTAACCCTAACTTCCAGGCCTCGGGTCGTGTTGTTGACCCAGAGGGCGAGCCTATTGAGAACATCCATGTTTCGACGGATCTATGTGGTACTTTCACCAATAAGTCTGGCGAGTTCCGTGTTGTGGGTCGCTTAGCAGATATACACTTCTCGGATGATGATGGTGAGCTAAACGGCGGAGAGTTTCAATCTCGCCAAATAGAAATATCTACAGACCAGAGTTGGGCAGAGGAGGAGATAAAGGTTATTGACCTTGGCGATATTGAGCTTACGCCTGTAAACACTGAGGAGTAGTATGGGAAAACGCCTTGGGCTACGCCAGTGGATAGCTCTCAAACTATTCAAAAAACTGCATAAGATACGTACCGAGGAGCATACGTTGAATACGCTCTTCTGGGAGTGTACCCTGCGTTGTAACCTTAAATGTCGTCACTGCGGTAGCGACTGCACGGTAAATCCCGAGTTTAAGGATATGCCAGCTGAGGATTTCTTTCGCGTTCTGGATAATGAGATCACCCCAAATGTAAATCCCAACAAGACATTTATAATACTCTCTGGTGGTGAGGTATTGGTGCGCAAGGATATCGAACAGATAGGTATTAATCTCTATCGCAGGGGTTATCCTTGGGGTATGGTGACCAATGGTCTTGCCCTTAGTCGTGAGCGCCTCGACTCGCTTATTCGTTCTGGTCTGCACTCTATTACGGTCTCGCTCGACGGCTTCGAGGAGCATCATTACCATATTCGCCAAAATAAGGAGAGCTTCGAACGCGCAGTTGAGGCTGTGCGTATGATCTCGGCAGATAGGGAACTTGTGTCGGATGTTGTTACCTGTGTAACGCCAGCATTGCTACCTCGTTTGGATGAGTTTAAGGAGTTTCTTATCTCGCTTGGTGTGCGCAGGTGGCGCCTGTTTGCGATATTCCCCGTGGGTCGTGCTGCTCAGGATAAGACTCTACAACTTAGCGACGAGGAGTATACCTCTATGATGGAGTTTATAATCAAGACGCGCAAAGAGGGGCGCATCGCGGCATCATATAGTTGTGAGGGTTTCCTCGGTGGTTACGAAATGCGTGTGAGAACTAATCCGTACGAGTGCTACGCAGGTATCGGTATCGCCTCGATTCGTGTTAATGGCGACATTTCAGGATGTACAAGTGTTCGCGCAAACTTTACGCAGGGCAATATCTACCGTGATAACTTCTGGGACGTATGGCAAAATCGCTTCGAGAAGTTCCGTAATCGCGAGTGGACCAAAAAGGGTAAGTGCGCCGATTGCAAAATGTGGCAATACTGCGAGGGTAGCGGTATGCATCTCTACGATGATAATGGCAATCTCCTTGTTTGCCACTATAATAGACTCAAATAATCGGGCAACCGCCGAAATCGAGGTTTGAGCGATATGCTATTTCCATCAATGGCGTATCGCTTAATTTGTATAATGGGCTACTCTGCCCGCCATAACACCGATGCTGCCCTTGGTATTCGTCATATTAGTGCTATTAGCCCCGAGTGTTTGCCGTTTGGGTGTGTGTAATATATCTATTTTGCCCTGATTCTCGGCTAATTTCTGCCCGCCCCCTATATATATTAATATAGGTATAGCCACGCATTATTAAAAAATCATAATAATTTCGAAAAATATTTAATAAAATGCTTGCAAATTCACGAATTATAACTACCTTTGCACCCGCAATCAGATGGTAAAAACGGTCTGAAAGCACAAAAAGGTTCTTAGAAAAAGTTTTTTGAAAAAAGTTTGCCAAAAATTTGGCGGTTTCAAAAAGATACTTTATCTTTGCACCCGCTTTCGCCTCTAAAAATGGCGAGGTATAATAAAGGTTCTTTTAATAATTTTTGAAAAATAGTTCCAAAAATATTTGGTGGTTTCAAAAATATGAATTACCTTTGCATCGCAATTCACTCACTAAGTCTGAGTGATGATGCAAGAGGTTCTTCGAAAAAATATTTTTTGAAAAAAGTTCATCAAAAATTTGGTGGTTTCAAAAATATGAATTACCTTTGCAACCGATTTCCACTCTAAATGATGAGTGGTTCGGAAATGGAAGTTCTAAGAAAATTAGAATATAGTTCTTTGAAGATATTGAGCAGCTAAAGTTTTATCTATCTCCTATGAGATAATTTCAAACAATACCTTTGAGATTTGAGCTAACGATACAATTTAACATTTTTTACAATGGAGAGTTTGATCCTGGCTCAGGATGAACGCTAGCGGCAGGCTTAACACATGCAAGTCGAGGGGCAGCATAATGAAGTAGCGATACGGAATTGATGGCGACCGGCGCACGGGTGCGTAACGCGT
>JAZOSJ010000147.1:0-3929 GCA_045657045.1 Alistipes sp. | reverse complement strand
GTCTTGATGAAGTATGCGTTCTCAACGAAACGTGCTGAGTCGAATACAACGCGCTTGCCATACTTGTCAGCGATAGCACGAACGTCGCGCAAGTTCTTCATTGATACAGGCTGACCACCAGCAGTGTTGTTTGTAACAGTTACGATGATGAATGGAATCTTCTCAGCGTGCTCTGCCAAAGCCTTCTCCAACTTAGCGCAGTCTACCTCACCCTTGAAAGGAATCTCGAGCTGAGTATCCTTCGCTGCGTCGATAGTGCAGTCCAAAGCTGTTGCCTTACGGAACTCGATGTGACCCTTAGTAGTATCGAAGTGTGAGTTACCTGGAACGATGTCGCCCTCCTTTACAAGGTGAGAGAAGAGTACGTTCTCAGCAGCACGACCCTGGTGTGTAGGGATAACGTAATCGAAGCCTGTAATCTTGCCGATAGTCTCCTTAAGCTCGAAGAATGACTTAGAACCAGCGTAAGCCTCGTCACCTGTCATCATTGCAGCCCACTGACGGTCGCACATAGCACCTGTACCAGAGTCTGTCAAACAGTCGATATATACCTGCTCTGACTTCAAACCGAATAGGTTGTAGTGTGCCTCCTTGAGCCACTTCTCACGCTCCTCGCGTGTGCTCTTCTTCAAAGGCTCAACCATCTTAATGCGATACGCTTCTGCAAATGGGATTTCCATGGTAATTTAGTTTTTTAGGTTATACTTTTATCTTAATAATTTATTTCTTTTTTTGCTTATTAAGTCTATTTTGTTGCAAAGATACACAAAAATATGGTCAATTGCAACACTTTTATCAAAATTTTGTTATGCAGCTAACACTGCCCTATGTAGGGCTATTTTTCTGCAACCAAGAGCTCCAAAATCTGGATGGCGTTCAAGGCTGCGCCCTTGCGTATCTGGTCCGCAACGCACCAGAACGAGAGACCACGCTCCGAGCCCAAGTCCTTACGGATACGACCTACGTATACAGGGTCCTTGCCCTCGGCGTAGAGAGGCATAGGGTAGCACTTCTTAGCTGGCTCGTCGAGCAAAACAATGCCCTCGGCAGCGGCAAAGGCCTCGCGTACACGCTCCAAAGAGAGCTCCTCCTCGGTCTCCACCCATACCGCCTCGGAGTGGGCACGCATAACAGGAACACGTACACAGGTAGCCGAAACACGGATGTCGGAGTGCATAATTTTGCGAGTCTCGTGGAACATCTTCATCTCCTCCTTAGTGTAGTCGTTGTCCTGGAATACGTCGATATGTGGGATAAGGTTGCAAGCGAGCTGGTAGGCGAACTTCTCAACCTTAGGCTCTGAGCCCTCGACTATGGCGCGCTGCTGCTCCGAGAACTCCTGCATGGCTGTTGCACCAGCACCACTTGCCGACTGATATGTGGCTACGTGAACACGCTCGATATGCGATAGTTTCTCGATAACGTTCAGTGCCACAACCATTTGGATAGTTGTACAGTTAGGGTTTGCGATAATGCGGCGTGGAGCGTTGAAGGCATCCTCGCCATTAACCTCAGGTACGACCAACGGCACATCCTCCTCCATGCGGAAGGCTGAGGAGTTGTCAATCATAAAGGCTCCGTGCTTGGTGATAGTCTCGGCGAACTCCACCGATGTAGAGCCTCCTGCCGAGCAGAGAGCAACGTCTACATCCTTGAAGTCGTCGTTGTGTTGTAGCTCACGCACTACGACATCCTTGCCACGAAAGCGATATGTAGTACCTGCGCTACGCTTTGAGCCAAAGAGGAGTAGCTCCTCGATAGGCATTGGGTGGTTTTCAAGTATTGATAGGAACTCCTGGCCTACTGCGCCACTTGCTCCAACGATTGCAATCTTCATAATTAATGAGTAATTAGAAATTAGTAATTAGTAATATTAAAAGGCATTGCCTTTAATAAAATCCGCGCGAAGCGCTCCTTACTTTTCAGTTTTAACATTTCAGTTTTCACTTTAGAAGAAGTCATCCTCGCCGCCGAAGAATATATCCTCCTCGGAGGTCTGGGTTGTGTCGTCATCCAAGCTCTCGGCTTTGTCGCAGGTGTAGTCTGGTACCTCGTCGGAGCGGATAAACCTATCGTCGCACTCAACGCCTAAGCTTCCATCGTTAAAGACCTTAGTGAGGAACTTACCAGCAATAGGGAGGGCTATGCGTGAGCCATCGGCATTCTTCGTGAAGTGGATGCCGTTCTCCTCGCCACCAACCCATACGCCTATAACGAGGTTTGGCACGGCGCACATAAACCAAGCATCAACGTTGTCGTTGGTAGTACCCGTCTTAGCGGCAATCTCCACGTCGTTGAAGCCGAACTCGTAGAGCAGACGGCGGGCAGTACCCATTGTAACCACGCGCTGCATCATCGTAATCATCGTGTATGCCACGCGCTTAGAGAGTACATCGTCGGTCTTTGGGGTGAATGTTGCAAGCACGTTGCCCTGACTATCCTCAATGCGGGTGACAAAGATTGGGTCTATGTGTACACCCTGATTGGCAAAGGTCGAGTATGCTGAGGCCATCTCGAAGGTGTTGCTATCGTACGAGCCGATGCAGAGGGCTACAACGGGGTCGATGTAGCTCTTAATGCCGATGTCGTGGATAAACTCGGCTACTGCCTCTGGGCGCTTCGCCTGCTTCATAATCCACGCCGAGTAGTTATTGCGGCTATTAGCCAAGCCCCAATAGAGAGGGTTTACGCCTGTGTACTCCACCTCCGAAGCCTCCTTAGGAGACCATATACCCGCAGGGGTCTCGATAGAGACAGGCACGTTAGGTACAGGTGTGCAGGGCGATAGTCCGAGGTGGTCGATGGCGAAGGTGTAGATAAATGGCTTGGCGGTAGAGCCTACCTGACGCTTGCCCTGCGTAGCGGCATCGTACTTGAAGTAACGGTAGTCGGGACCTCCGATATAGGCGCGAACGTAGCCCGTAGTAGGGTCGATGGCTACGAACGAGGCGCGCATAATCTTCTTGTAGTGGATAACCGAGTCGCGTGGTGTCATCACCGTATCGCGCACACCCTTAAAGGTAAAGACGCTCATACTCTGAGGGGTCTTAAAGGTGGCGAGTATCTCCTTCTCCGAAGCTCCGTTCTTAGCCATTGCCTTCCAGCGGTCGGTCTGGCGCATAGACTCCGCAATCTTAGCATCGGACTCCTCCTTCGTGAGGTCGGGGAAGAGCGAGCCGCCACGGCTCTTTATCTGCGACTCCATACGTGGTTGCACAAGCTCTGCCATATGCTCTTTGAGCGACTGCTCGGCATAGCGCTGCATACGGGCATCGACGGTGGTATAGATTTTAAGACCATCGCGGTAGATGTCGTATGGCTCGCCATTAGCCTTCAAGTTCTTGAAGCACCAGCCGTAGATAGGGTTTTCGTTATACTCTTTGAGTGCCTGCTCGTAGTCCCACCTGGTGTAGTAGTTGCGGCGCTGAGGCTCCTTAGCCATCATTGTGCGGCGCACCATCTCGCGGAAGTAGGTAGCCGTACCCTCGTTGTGGGCATCGGCAGCACGGCGATAGCGACTAAGGTCTATTGGTAGGGCTTTGAGCGAGTCGGCAACCTCCTTGCTGATAGCTCCTGCCACAGCCATACGGCTAAGCACGGTGTTGCGGCGCTCGCGGGCACGCTCATTAGGCTCGCCACGTTTCAGTGGGGCGTAGGTGCCTGGGGCTTTAACCTGACCTGCGATTACGGCAGCCTCCTCGACGTTGAGGTCGCAAGGCTCCTTGCCAAAGAAGTTGTTGGCGGCGGACTTGATACCGAAGTTCGAGTTGGAGAACTCCACGGTGTTGAGGTACATAGCCACAATCTCCTCCTTGGTGTAGTTGTATTCGAGCTGTGTGGCGATAACGTACTCCTGTGCCTTAGCTGCTAACGTACCTGCATTGCCTTGAAGTCCCTCCTTATGGCGGCGCGTTTTGTATAGGTTCTTT
>JAZOSJ010000146.1:0-11485 GCA_045657045.1 Alistipes sp. | reverse complement strand
ACCTCACGCATCGTTGTTGCTGCCATGAAGAAGAACAAAAGCATGAACACGATGTCAGGAAGTGACGAGGTCGACATTGCGGGCACTTCACGCTTGCCCTTTTTTGCCATTACTGCCATAATTACTTCTTTGTTTGATCGTTAGGTTCTGCCTCAGATATCTTCATAGGAACAGCCTTACGGATGTTCTGAGCCTCGATATCGTTAAGCTCGCTGTATACCTTACCATATACCTGACGAGCAATGTCATCGCGATATAGGTTAAAGGCGTGAGTAAGCTCATCCTGCACCTTTAGATATACTTTATACTCTGTTTCGTCATCGGCCTTCAAAGAGACAAGACCCTCGCTGACTTTGTACGAAGCACCGTCAATCTCGGTATCCTTCTTGTTTGAACGCTCAGGATCAACAAGGAAGAAATATACCTCACGAGATAGACGAGAGTGCTCACCACTACGACGGAGGTCGCTTGAGCGATACTCCTCTGTACCAACCATGATGGCACCGCTACGCGAAACGTTAACTTTAAGTACGTTACGCTCGTTTACATCAACGTCGTTCTGTTGCTCTGTTGGGTCGATCCAAGGTGGAAGCGTACGCTTCATACCTGTGTCGACATCCATCGTAGTTGTCACCAAGAAGAATATCAACAGCAAGAAAGCGATATCCGCCATTGAACTGGAGTTAATCTCTCCAGCCTTTTTCTTAGCTCTTGCCATAAACTACGATTTAAAAATACCACGAACTGCTGAGAATACAGCTGCAAGAGCTGCACCAGCGATAGTGATGTAAGTAACAATAATACTTGTATCAGCCATCATATACTCGAATGGACCGAATACTGTACGAGTAGCCATATCTGTACCGATACCGAGGTCGTAACCAGCAGCATCTTTAAGAGTGTGACCCTCATTCCAGCCATTACCAGACGCAATGAAGTATGCAATAGCGATAACACCCACAACAATAAGCAATGATACGATAGTCTTCTTCAAGCCACCAGCGTTGAGCATCATATCCCAAAGAGCTGCGAAGACGATGAAGCAAACTGCAAATACCATCATAAAGTAGAACCAAACAAGGTTCCAGTGAACAGCAGTTGCCAAAGCTACCATGTTCTTACCGTTAGCCTGAGCCTGCTCGTTAGCTCGGATAGAAGCAGCGATGTTCTCCTCCATGATAACTACATTCTCACGGTGCTGTGCAAGTGTATCATTCAAAGCCTTGAAGTTAGCCTTAACAGCCTCAGCCTCAGCAAGCTCCTTCTTCTGCTTACCATTAAGACGCTTAACCTCATTAAGCTCTGCGATTCTAACGTTAGCAGCCAAAGCAGCCTCACGGCTACCCTCTACCTTCTGCTCATACTCAGGGATAGTAACCTCGATAGTCTGAGCAAGCTTAGCCTTCTCCTCCTCGATACCGTTCAAGGTAAGAACGCCCTCGTCGAGCTGGTTGGCAAAGATGATGCCCAAAGCTCGAATACCCTCCGATGTTGACTCAACAGGCACCGGCTGGTCGTCCTCAGTATTCACTGCCATTCCCTCAGCATCGAACTGCTGCACAAGTGGAGTGCTGTTAGCAATCTTGGCAGAGTCTGGAGCACTCATACCTGCAACGATTGCCCAAGCTACCATAGCAACAGATACCAAGGCAAACACGAGGAATACATATCTATGTAATTTTTTCATAATTTGTTTTGCTTAAATAAGTTAGGTCTTAATTATCGCTTGCTGTATGCTGTAAGCATATCAACCAAGGTGATAGAAGTATCCTCCATCTTAACAACCTCACCCTCGATCTTAGAAAGGATGTAGTTGAAGAACACCTGAAGGATAACCGCAGAGATAAGACCCATCATAGTAGTCAAAAGCGCAACCTTGATACCACCTGCTACAACGGCTGGAGAGATAGTAGCCTGAGCCTGAATATCATCGAAAGCCTGGATCATACCAACAACGGTACCCATGAAACCGAGTGATGGAGACAAAGCGATGAACAATGAGATCCATGAAAGACCTGACTCCATCTGACCCTGCTGAACTGAACCGTATGATACAACAGCCTTCTCAACAGCCTCCAAGCCCTGATCGTAACGCATAAGACCCTGGTAGTAGATAGATGCGATAGGACCGCGAGTGTTACGGCAATACTCCTTAGCAGCCTCAACGCCCTTAGTATTAAGCAATGTCTCAACCTCAGCGATGAACTTCTTAGTGTTGATCTGAGCGAAAGTCAAGTAAAGGATACGCTCGATTGCGATAGCCAAACCAAGTACCAAACAAACAAGCACTGGAAGCATCCAGCCCCAACCACCTTCCAAGAACTTCTTCATAAGAGCGAAGTGCATAGGCTCACCTGCAAGCTCCTCAACCTCTGCTACCTCAGCAACCTCAGCAGCCTCAGCCTCTACAACCTGCTCAACAGCGACCTCCTGTGCTGGAGTCTCGTTAGCATCCTGTGCGAAAGCAGCGCCGAAAGAGAGAGTGGCAGCTGCCAAAACCAAAAATAATTTTTTCATAATGTTTTGTTAGTTAAAATTTGTAATTTTAGTAGTTGTTTTCTCTATTTTTCTAATTTTCTTATGCTTTTACCCAACATCTTCACACCAAGCAAACAACCCACATCGAGCCTATTTAGCCGCTGCGGAATTGTTAAAACTCTGTATCAATCAACACATTACGCCTTTTACAGCGTGTTATCCATCTATTTTATGCCCCCTTTTAAGGCAAATTATTGTGCGAAATATACGATTAAATTCCGAAAATCACAACCATTTACAAAGTAAATTCGCCACGTAGCGGTCTACGCATCAGCTCGAGCATTTCCGAAAGTGGCAAGTTTTTGCCTAAAACATACATCAGCTTTGTCACCGCAGCCTCTATTGTCATATCGTGTCCCGACACCACACCAGCCTCCTGCAACGCAAGACCTGTCTCGTAGAGATGCATCTGCACAGCACCATCCTTACACTGCGATACATTGACCACGATAACACCGCGCTCGATAGCCTCCTTAATCAGCTCCACGAACCACTCCGAAGTTGGGGCATTACCCGCACCATAGGTCTCCAACACCACACCGCGCGCACCACTTTCAAGAAGCATTGCACGGAGCGTAGCAGGACGTATTCCTGGGAAGAGTTTTACCACCACAACATCATTCGACAGGCTCTCGCTAATATGGAACTCACCCGACGTCTCAGGTGCGAAGTTAGCAATAGCATTATAATTATACTGGATATTCACACCTACATCGGCAAGCGGACCATAGTTGAACGAGGCAAAAGCATTAAGTGCTTCGGCACTAAGTTTTGTAGTGCGATTACCTCTGAAGAGTCTGTTTTGGAAGTATAGCGCCACCTCTGGCACAAGTGGCTCGCCAGCCTCATTGTGAGCACCCGCAATCTCGATTGCCGTGATAAGGTTTTCGCGACCATCCGTTCTAAGGATACCGATAGGAATCTGGCTGCCCGTGAAGATTACAGGCTTAGCAAGATTTTCGAGCATAAAACTCAATGCCGACGCCGAGTAGGACATCGTATCGGTACCATGCAGGATTACAAAGCCATCATATTTATGGTAGTTGTCGCGGATGATGCGCGCCATATCGACCCAATTCTCAATCGAGACATTCGAAGAGTCGATAGGAGGTTTTATGGTAAAGACTTCAAGGTCTACTTTAAGACGCTTCAACGAGGGAAACTCCTCATAAATTCCGCTGAAATCAAATGGGACCAAGGCACCTGTTGCCTCGTCGGTCTTCATACCGATAGTACCACCGGTATATATTATTAGTATTGACGATCTCTTCATAACTGAAGCAATGCGACCTTAGTGTCGCACTATATCTCTACAAAGGTACTCAAAAAATGGTAATGCGAAACTTTTTACCCCCATTTTTTCGTTTTTTTGTGTGATTTAGCCCTCAATCGAGAAGATTTGCTTGGCTGTTGCCGTGGTAATTTCATCCACGCGCTCGGCCGTGATGCCGTGCAGTTCAGCAATCTTGCCACATACAAACTCCACATAGGCAGACTCGTTACGCTTACCACGATGTGGTACGGGTGTAAGGTATGGGCAATCGGTTTCAAGCAGAAGCAACTCCATAGGAAGCTCACTTACAACCCTATCCAAGCCCGAATTTTTGAAGGTAACAACACCACCGATACCAAAGACAAAGTCGCTCAATGCGCTCAACTTCTTTGCCGTATCGACACTATCGGCATAGGCGTGAAAGACACCCCTAAGTCCCCTACCACGATATGTAGCTACGGCATCGAGCATCTCCTTATACGCCGAGCGAGTGTGGATAATCACGGGAAGATTATATGCAAGCGCCAACTCCAACTGGGCGTGCAGCACCTCGCGCTGGATAGCATAGAAATCGCCACTCCAATAGAGATCAAGCCCTATCTCGCCAACGGCATAAAGAGGCATCGGAGGTTCACGAAGCAGGCGCTCCACCATATCCAACTCCTCCTGCCAGCGAGGGTTGTCGTTAACAGACGTAGGATGCAAACCTGTCGTAGGGAGACATTTCTCGGGGAACTCCTTCGCTAAGTCGAACATTCGCTGTCGACTCTCGGAGTCTATATCTGGGAGTATCAGCCTCTCCACTCCCGCATCCCACGCTCGTTGCAGAGCCTCTGCCCTATCGGCATCGAACTCCTCTGCATATATATGTGAATGTGTATCTATCATATTCTCTCGTATCGCTGACCTGGAAGGGTGCGAATAACGCCCCTTAGCTCCAAGTCCATAAGTATCATCATAAGTTCGCCAATGCTCATACCCGTGGCATCGAGAAGTTGCGCCATCTCGGGCTGTGCAACGCTGTTAAATAGTTCGAGTACGGCACTCTCCTGTGGTGTAAACTCGGCTGTTTCAGGCTCTGTCTCCTCAGCAGATGTAGTGCTGAAGCAATATCTCTCCCAATCCATATCGCAGATAATATCCTGCGCTGTCATCACCAAGCGCGCCTTACCCGAACGGATAAGGTTGTTCGTACCAAAGGAGGTGCTATCAGTCACACGCCCAGGCACTGCCATCACCGCCCTGCCGTAGCCATCCGCAAGGTCGGCAGTATGTAGCGAGCCTCCCGAAGCTGGGGACTCTATCACCACAACACCCATACTCAGACCCGCGATTATACGATTGCGCGCAATGAAGTGCTTACCATTCTGACGACTATGTGAGCTTAGCTCCGATATTAACGCGCCCCCGCGTTTCAAAATCTCCTCCGCCAACTCCCTGTGTGGCGTAGGGTTTACATCGGGCAGGGCATTTGCCAATACCGCCACACTTGGGATATTGTGAGCAAGTGCCGCCCTATGACACGCCGCATCTACGCCATAGGCTATGCCACTCACGATGGTGAACCTATCCACCGCCGAGGCAAGACCCTCGATAAGTTTGTTTGTGATGTGCAATCCCGATGGCGACATCTCGCGCGTACCCACCATCGAGAGCGTAGGCTCCGACAGAGCCTCGATATTACCCTTTACAAAGAGTATGTGCGGACGATCGACAATCTCATACAAAAGCTTAGGATAATCCTGGTCTGTTGCAGCCACCATATAGATACCCCGCTTTCGACAATAATCCACCTCACGACGCGCAAGAGGAATACCACTGCCTCTTGCTATGCTCTCGGCAATATCCTGGCGTAGGCCAGCATCGGCAACAAGCGAGCCTACGGGCGCAGAATATACCGCCTCGGCAGAGCCATAATGCTCTATAAGGTGCGCAACACCTCGCGCCCCCAACCCCTGCACATATAGTAGACCAATATCCTCGATTGTCATTTTATACCATCGTTGGTTAGACAAAATTACGAAATAAATATCAAGGTTGCAAATAAAAGTTAAAACTGAAAGGTGAAAACTGAAAAGTATGGTGCGCTTCGCGCAAGTTTTATAAAGTGAAAACGGAAAACGGAAAACGGAAAAGTATGGTGCGCTTCGCGCGAGTTTTATAAATATGCGTCGCAGACACCATACTTTTCACCTTTCAGTTTTCACTTAAAACAAAACATCCAGGGCGATAACCCTGGATGTTTTGTTTGGGATAGGACGAAGATGCCCTATATAAATCGAAAATTACTCTTCGTCGGTGTCGGTGTAAGCCTTCAAAAGCTTATCCTGAACATCTGCTGGCACCTGCTCGTAGTTAGCAAACTTCATAGTGTAGGTTGCCGCACCAGAGGTAAGTGATGATAGAGATGTTGAGTAGCGATAAAGCTCTGCAAGAGGCACGCGTGCGTTAAGGTGATCGAAGCCCTTGTCAGACTCCATACCCATAATCATAGCGCGACGGTTCTGAAGGTCGCTCATCACAGCACCCATATACTCGCTTGGAGTAAGCACCTCTACATCGTAGATAGGCTCCATAATCTTTGGACCAGCGTTACGGAAGGCATCCTTGAATGCATTACGTGCAGCAAGCTTAAATGAGATTTCATTAGAGTCTACTGGGTGCATCTTACCATCATAGATAACTACGCGGATGTCGCGAGCGTAAGAACCTGTAAGTGGACCCTCGTCCATCTTCTCCATGATACCCTTCAAGATAGCAGGCATAAAGCGAGCATCGATAGCACCACCAACGATAGAGTTGTAGTACTGAAGCTTACCGCCCCAAGGCATATCATACTCCTCCTTACCCTTGATGTTCACGGTAATCTCCTTGCCGTTAACCTTATATTTTGTAGGCTCTGGCATATCCTCGTAGTAAGGCTCGATAACCATGTGCACCTCACCGAACTGACCAGAACCACCAGACTGCTTCTTATGGCGGTAGTCTGCCTGAGCAACCTTAGTGATAGTCTCACGATATGGAATCTTAGGAGCGAAGTACTCAAGCTCCATCTTGTTCTCAGTAGACAAGCGCTGCTTAAGGATATTGAGGTGGTGCTCACCCTGACCCTGAATGATAGTCTGCTTAAGCTCCTTAGAGTACTCTACAAGGATTGTAGGATCCTCATACTTAGCGTCGTTAAGCAACTTGCCGAGCTTCTCCTCGTCGCTCTGCTCCTTAGCCTTAACAGCTGCGCGGTAGCGTGGCTCTGGGAATACGATAGGCTCAACAGTTACAGGTGCAGATGGAGCTGCAAGAGTATCATTTGTACGTGTACCCTTCAACTTAACGGTGCAACCGATATCACCAGCCGAAAGCTCAGCGACCTTAACACGGTTCTTACCTGCTACGGCAAACAACTGCGAAAGCTTCTCCTTGTTACCTGTACGAGAGTTCACAAGCTCCATACCCTCAGTCACCTTACCACGAACTACGCGGAAGTAGGTAATCTCACCGATATGCTGCTCGATCTGGCTCTTAAATACGAATACAACAGCAGGCTCATTGTCGTTAGCCAAAAGCTCCTCGCCCTCAGTTGAGAGGAATGCTGGTGCCTTCAAAGGACCTGGGCCTACGTTGATGATGAACTCCATAAGACGCTTAGTACCGATGTCGCGCTTACCAGAAGCACAGAAGATAGGCATAATATCACGCTTAGACACACCAAGCTTCAAACCTGCGCGGATGTCGTCCTGAGTAAGCGAACCCTTCTCGAAGTACAACTCCATAAGAGCATCATCATATACTGCTGCTGCCTCAGCAAGCTCCTGGTTAAGAGCGTTAGCGCGCTCCAACTCGCTCTCTGGGATAGGATACTCCTCACGCTTACCATTCTCGTCAACGAACTTGTACAACTTCATCATCAAAACATCGATGAAAGAGTCGAAGCCCGCGCCCTGATTTACAGGATACTGCACGATAACAGGCTTAACAGAAGATGCAGCACGAACGCCCTCGATAGTAGCATCGAAGTTAGCCTTGTCGCCATCAAGCTGGTTAACAACGCCGATAAGTGGCTTGTTAAGGATGCGAGCGTAGCGTGACTGAAGCTCAGAGCCTACCTCCCAGCCGTTCTGTGCGTTAAGCACCATCACACCGATATCACCCACCTTAAATGCTGAGAACAACGAACCACAGAAGTCATCAGATCCTGGGCAGTCGATGATGTTGAGCTTGCGATCCATGAACTCTGTGAAGAGGGTTGTTGAATAGATCGAGCGCTTGTATTCGTGCTCGATATCTGTGTTATCTGAGATTGTATTGTTATTCTCGATACTACCCCTGCGGTCAATTACTTTACCCTCGAAAGCCATTGCCTCTGCAAGGGTAGTTTTTCCGGCGCCAGGCGCACCAATAAGAACGATGTTCTTAATCTCTTTTGCTGAATAGTTTTTCATAGTATATTAGTTTTAAGGTTTTTTCTTTGCTCCTAAGCTCTCGGTTTCGGAATATTTTGCATCCTTACCAACGAGTTAAGTGCCTTTGTGGAATATAAAGTTAAGCACTTTTTTTCGAACAGCAAAATAAATAACCAATTTTTTTCACAAATAGGTTATTTTCCTCGCTTTTGGGCAACCTTTCACATCCTATTATATTTATATATATAGGAAACACACTCTCTCACCCCAAAAATTATTCCGCGATATTATGCCCCGTTATTGCATAATTATACACATTAAAGATGTGGTCTTTTAACAACAAAAAGAGAGGGGGCTGACTAAAAAGTAATTTAGCCAGCCCCAATTTAAGAGAGTGAATAAAAAGATGTAGTTTTAGGCTTGCGAAGCCCGAAAAAGCGGAGTTTACTGAGCGTAAATGAGCATTTTGAGGGCAAGCGCAACGACAAAATACACTTTTTTATTCACTCTCCACTTGAAATATTATACTGTTTTGACTACAATGATGCTGGCACTACCAACGATGCTGGCAACTCGCCGCGAGTTGTTTCCGCTGGATAGAGCTCATCATATAGCTCACGAAGCTTTGCAATGTCTTTCTTCATGCTCAACTCTGGCTTAACCACAAGGCGGGCAATGCTACCTTTCAGACCATCCTCATCCTCTGCATAAGCAAGAGCTGTATAATACGCATTCCACTCGATTGGTGCATAGAAAGTATATGGCTTATCAAGAGGACAAGTATTCCAAAGCCCTGACATAACACCCCAAAGCGCAATATCTGGATATTCTACCAAATTTGTAACATCGAGATCCGCAATTGTAGTATATAGAGCAGTGGCATTCTCGAAACCTTTATATGTGAATACCAAAATTGCCTTACCCTTTGTAAGCTCTGGCTGTCCAAAGATAGAGCCAGCCTCCTCCTCACCAGAGAAGCAACCTACAAGCTCAATTTCAGGGACAATCTTACCTACTGCTGTTGTGCAAGCCACGGCATCAAATTCGAAGGTCTTTGCCACTCGACCAGTCTCGATATCCAAGACATAGATGCATACCATATACTCTGTAATAGGAGTCAAACCACTTATAGAGAATGAGTAGTTACCATTATAGTAGTACTGATCAATAACCTCTGCAACAGTGTAGTATGGGTTAAACTCCTGAGACCCAGCCACATAATAATCAATCCCTTCATTTATCGCTGCAATCTCCTTATCCTTTTTGAACTCACCTTTAGCATAAACACCAGGAACATAGTGGATTGTAGGATCTGTTGACTGAACATTCAATGTGAAGCCATAAGGAGCAATGCTTGTTGCCGATACAGAGAAGTCAACATCGTCGATAGTACCACCTGGAAGAGTCTTAAAGGTCTTCATATAAGCACTAGTAGTGATACCACCGTTATAACCGAAAGCAATAATATAGTAATCACCTCCAGCCTTTGGAAGTGGCATAGGCTTAGCAATACTATCCACCTTACCAGTTACAAGCATCGTCTCCATAAAGCCGTCACCCTTAGATGTCCATAAATTCACAATTCTGTTCATCACCTCCTCTGCAGTAGAGGTACCATCCCAAGGCTGTACAAGGGCACAGTAAGTATCACCCTCCTTCGCGTTGTGTGGTGTGATGCTATACGCTACAGACATCTGATCAACTTCACGAATCTCGATATCGAAGTACATATCCGAAGGCTCTGCATCACCAGTAGTGTACTCGCCATAAGTGATATCTGTAACGATAACGATACCATCAGTATCAATAATTAGACCCGCAACAAGGTAGCAATAGTCAGTATTAGCATTCAAACCAGAGGCACCGACACGCAAGTCACCCACGTGGATTACATCTGCGCCATAGGCATTCACCTCCTGCTGGAAATACTTACGATAGAAAGCACCTCTCTCCATCTTGCCCTCGCCAACGTATTCATCATACTCCGACTTCTTCATGGTGCAGAGATACCAAAGCTGCTCCTTATCCGATGGATAGATATCCAACGACACATTGTTGTATGATACATAAGGCTCAACAGTAAATGTAGCATCGCTCATCTCCACATCCAAAGTTGTGAAAGAGACCTTTACCACATCTGTGCAAGACTTATAACCCTTATATCCCGTAGCATCCTGAGTCACACCAAAGATAAGCACATAATGCTTGGTGTCAAGGCTTAGACCTGAGAACTTAATGTCATCAGATACAGATCTCTGACGTATGTATGGGAAATACTCATCCAAGGTCTTGTACTGCTTCTCTGCAAGGATTTCAAGATCATCGAACACTCTCTCTACCAGATACTTATCACGAGTATACTCTTCGACAGTCTCCTTGTCGTATACCATACAAATGTAATCCATCTCGAAGTCCTTAGGAGTAACGTTAAAGGTTACAGAACCACGAGTGATCTCGGTAAACTCTACATAGAATGGAGCGTTAGGATCCTGAACATCAGGATTTGGCTTCTTCGGAGACGTAACGTCATCGTCGCCGCCACAAGCTACGGCTACAAGAGCCAAGATAGTTGCAAATAGGGATACTAATTTTTTCATAATGCGCAAAATATAAAAAACTTTTAGCACAAAGATATGAATGTTATTTGAATTGTGCAAAAAAACAAGCGAATTTATAAGGGTGAGTAGGGGTGATTAGGGGTGATTAAGGGTTTTTAAGGGTAAGAAATGAGTAGTGAGTAATTAGTAATTAGTAATAGTTAAAAGGCTTTGCCTTTTTATGGAGTGGGTTAATATGTGTTAATATGAGTTCCGATGAGTTAATAAGTATAAAAAATCACATAGTGACCCATAGTAACCCATAGTAACCTATAATAACCTATAATAACCCATAGTAACCTATCAGCTTTAGCTGTTCGCTCCCCGAGCGAAACCATTACTAATTACTAATTACTCACTACTCATTTCTCTCCCCTAACAACCCTTAATAACCCTTAATCCCCCTTATCATTTTCCCCCTAAATGTTTGTATTTCAGAAATTTTTACTACCTTTGCACTCCCAAGCAGGCACTTATGGGGTCGTAGCACGAGACTACGATTGAGTGGTGCCGAAGTTAAATATTTAATTATTAAACACTTATGAAGACAATTCAGATTAACGGTACTGCACGTAACGACTTCGGTAAGAAGTACGCTAAGGCAGCACGTCGCGAGGGTCAGGTACCTTGCATCGTTTACGGTGGCGGCGAGGAGAAGGCATTTTTCATCGATGCTA
>JAZOSJ010000145.1:0-19656 GCA_045657045.1 Alistipes sp. | reverse complement strand
TTAGCACCAATGACAGTTAATAATCTTTGTCCTTTACTGCTTCTGTTTGTTTGCGAAGATAGCGAATTATCGCTATCTTCGCTTTGCTTCTGCAAATATAGAATGACATTGTTAAATATGCGTCGCAGACACCTTACTTTTCAGTTTTCAGTTTTCAGTTTTCACTTTTTTTACTATCTTTGCGCTCTATTATATACGATAATTCAAAAAATAAAATAAAATATGGCAGTAGAACTTAAAGATTTGACCAAGAGCGACGAGAATTACTCGCAGTGGTATAACGACTTGGTCCTTAAAGCAGGTCTTGCTGAGAACTCAGCAGTGCGCGGTTGTATGGTTATCAAGCCTTATGGCTACGCTATCTGGGAGAAGATGCGTGATGTATTGGATAGAATGTTCAAGGAGACAGGTCACGAGAATGCCTACTTCCCACTATTCATCCCTAAGTCGTTCTTCTCGCGCGAGGCAAGCCACGTGGATGGCTTTGCGAAGGAGTGTGCCGTGGTTACACACTACCGCCTAAAGAACGATGAGGAGGGTAAGGGTATTGTAGTAGACCCAGCAGCACGCCTCGAAGAGGAGCTTATCGTGCGCCCTACATCGGAGACAATCATCTGGAACACATACAAGAATTGGATTACATCATACCGTGATCTACCTATCCTCTGCAACCAGTGGGCTAATGTTGTGCGTTGGGAGATGCGTACCCGTCTCTTCTTGCGTACAGCAGAGTTCCTATGGCAGGAGGGTCACACAGCTCACGCTACCGCTGAGGAGGCTATCGAGGAGACAGAGCGTATGATTAATGTCTACAAGACCTTCGCTGAGGAGTGGATGGGCGTGCCTGTAATCGTGGGTCACAAGTCGCCTAACGAGCGCTTCGCAGGTGCGGTAGATACTCTTACTATCGAGGCGTTGATGCAGGATGGTAAGGCTTTGCAGAGCGGTACATCGCACTTCCTCGGTCAGAACTTCGCTAAGGCATTCGATGTGCAGTATACCTCTAAGGAGGGTAAGCAGGAGTATGTTTGGGCTACATCATGGGGTGTGTCTACACGTCTTATGGGTGCTTTGATTATGGCTCACTCAGACAATAACGGTCTTGTGCTTCCTCCAAAGCTCGCTCCTATTCAGGTTGTTATGGTGCCTATCTACAAGGGTGAGGAGCAGCGTCTTGCTGCGTCGGCTCGTTTCGAGGAGATGGCTAAGGAGTTGCGCGCTAAGGGTGTATCTGTTAAGATTGACGACCGTGATAACGTGCGTTCAGGCTTTAAGTTCGCCGAGTACGAGCTTAAAGGTGTGCCTGTACGTCTTGCACTCGGCCCTCGCGATATGGAGAATGGTACTATCGAGCTTGCGCGTCGTGATACCCTTACAAAGGAGGTTGTGCCTCAGGAGGGTCTTACAGATCGCATCGTAGCACTTCTCGACGAGATTCAGCATAACATCTTCCAGAAGGCTCTCGACTACCGTAACTCTATGATTACCAAGGTTGATACCTGGGAGGAGTTCAAGGAGGTGCTTGAGAATAAGGGAGGTTTCATCTCTGCACACTGGGACGGTACTCCTGAGACCGAGCAGGCAATTAAGGAGGCAACAAAGGCGACAATCCGCTGTATCCCTATGGATGTAGTTGAGGAGGAGGGTACTTGTATCTTCTCGGGTAAGCCTTCAAAGTTCCGTGTACTATTTGCAAAATCATACTAATTTGTTGTGATAAGGGGTCATCTGCGACCTCTCAATCATTGCCCCAAATGGGAAATACGCCAAGTATGTCCCATCTGGGGCAATTTCTTTATCGAGGCCACATCTGACCCCTTCTGACAACAAATTGAATTTCTTGTGATAGCGGCGCATCAGCGACGCTTCAGTCCAAATGGCGAATGGGAAATACGCTTAGTATGTCCCATCCGCCATTTCTCGTGTCAGCGCCACTGCTACACCACTCTGACAAGAAATTGGGTCGTGGTGCTTGGGAAAGTTTGTGTTGTTAAAAGGCGTTGCCTTTTTTGAGAATAAGGGCCTAAAGCGGACCAAAGCGGACCAAAGCGGACCAAAGTGTTCAGATGGGTTCCGTGTTTTTATTGATGATATCGCTCTACTCATAGTAACTCATAGTAACCCATAGTAACCCCCTCCAGACTGCGCATTCCAAAAGAAAAAGGCCTGAGGTTGTACCTTTGAGTACGATCCTCAGACCTTTTGCTTTATATCTCATACTTCGATTTCTCGGGGAAGCGGCGCTCCATTGCGTTTAGGATGGTGGTGCGCATACTCTCAAAGCGCTCCTCCGAAAGTTTCACGTCGTTGATGCAGACGAGCTTATAGGTTGGGTTATCAAGGAAGCTCTCGATTTTGCTATCGCGGGCGATACCCACCGAGAAGTGCTGTTTCGACTGGCGCTCGTTGATAATACGACCTTTTAGGAAGAGGTTATTCGTAAAGATATACTGCGTCACATTCTTGCTCTTGCGCGTTGGCGATAGCGAGCCAAGAATCTCCTCCTTCATCTTATTATAGAGCCATGCATTCTCGCTACGGAACATAGGCACGCAGGTGTGCTGTGGGCGTAGAAAGCATATTCTTGGGCGGATGCCGAGCGCTTTGCGCGCAAGGTGGTCGGAGTTGCGGCATATCTGCTTAAACATATCGAGGGCCAAGAGGTGGTGGCTCATAGCGATAACACCCTTGCCGTCGCGGAAGAAGTCCGTAGGCTTAATAGGAAGCATAGGGAAGAGGTCGTCGTTGAAATATACGAACTCTTCGTCGAGGTCCTTGATATTGTGTAGGTGTGTCTCGATGGTGTTGCTATTGAACGTAGGTAGGTACTCCGCAGGAATAATATCTCGGTGAAGTACCACATCTACCTCCTCTCGGTTCAGCCACTCTGGCACCTGACTCTCGCCCGATACCACGAGGTGTACCTTGCGGATGAATGGCATATTCTTAGCTATACCACGGAAGAGGTATCTCAACGTACCCCAATCCCTGAAACGCTTTTCAAGAATAGGTGCATTGGTGAACTCTGAGTACTCCTTCTGCCAAATGGGGTCAAGACCATTGACGTATGTTATAACTATATCCATTCTTTCTAAATTCTCACAAAATTATGTCTTGGCACTACTTCTTCGTTCCAAACTTACGTGCCTGCTTCTCAGGTGTGTGTTTCCATCTGTTGTGCGACCACATCCATAGCTCTGGGTACTCACGAATCATAGCTTCGAGGTGCTGAGCATAGCGGCGTACAATCTCGATAGGCTCTACCTGTTCCTTGCCATCATATATCTTGATATGGTGAATCTTGTAGCTGTCGGCCTTAATGCGCTTGGCGTATGTGAAGTATATAGGCAAGCCAAAGCGCAAACCTATGCGCGCACCGCCATCAATAAATGCCGTAGGCTGATTCAAGAACTCTATCCACTCGGTGTCGGCACGGAGCTTTGGACTCTGGTCCGAGATTAGGCACATCACCATCTTACGATCCTTGCCGCGATTCTTCACGTAGTAGCGCACAGCATCCGCCATAGGAACAAGGATGTTGTTTGGACCATAGCTGCGTATGCGCATAAAGAGGTGGTCAAAGACCTTATTTCGCATTGGATGGTAGACACCAATATAATCGGTAGCTCTATCCTTCCACGACCATAGCGGATAGTACTCCCAGCAACCAAAGTGGGCTGGCATTACAATCCAATCGTTGTCGTTTGTGCGCTCGATTTGAAGATCGGTATCGTCGCAGAGTAGTGCATCCTGCTTACGTGCAGGCGTTGCACCGATAAGACTTATGGTGTTGATGGCAACCTCGGAGATGATGACATAGTATTTCACCATGATGCGCTTAATCTCCCTCTCGGACTTCTCTGGGAAGGAGTTTCTAAGGTTGCGGAGTATCACCTTTTTGCGGTAGCCAACAAGGCGTAGTACGAAGGTGATAAATGGACGCAATAGACCATAGCGGAGGAAGTGTGGCGAGTAGCTAACTAACCAACATAGGCACCACAAAAGGTTAAACGCAACCCTCTGGTACCACTTCAAACTAAGATAATGTTGTCTAATAGTCTCCATATTTTCTACGCTATACGCTCCTATGACCCACAAAGATAGTGAATTGTTGAGAAAAAACAAATTACTCGGTGTAAAATTCTATGCGAGAGGCTATATCGTAGCCCTCGTCGTAGAGTGCAGTGAGGCGGTTTATATCGCGCTCCATACGTCCAACCTCGATAGGACGCTCGGGGCGAATGACTGTTATCTCGCCTCGCTCTTCTAAATCTTCGATTAAGGCTATCTGCTTGTTATACTCTATGTTACGGTTGCGCAGAGCCTCTCTTAGTGCTGGGTACTTTCGGTATGCAAAGGGTGGTACGAAGGATGGCTTGTAGCTCTTACGATACCCCTTATTGCGGGTTAGCACAACGACATTATTATCGTAGCCCAAATCCCTTGCTCGAAGTATAGGTAGAGAGTCTGCAATGCCGCCATCGAGCATATTGCGCCCATCGACCTTGGCAATATGGCAGACGTATGGCAGGGAGCTTGATGCTCGCACAATGTCGATAATGCGCTTAGGGTCGTGCTTCTCCTCATAGTAGCACGCCTTACCTGTTGCGCAGTCGGTAGTCACCATCTCGTAGCGCTCCGAACATCGTGCATAGCGCTCATAGTCGTAGGGTATAATGCGTGTTGGGAACTCCTCAAACAGGAGTTTGAAATCCATAATGCTACCCTTTGTAATTAGGTGATGAAAGCCTATATATTGGTACTTTTGGAGTAGGTCGATATTGCTGAACTTGGCCCTGCCACGCTGCTTGGACATATACGACAGACCGTTGCAGGCGCCAGCGCTAACACCAATAGTATATGGAAAGCGGATGCCACGATCCATAAAGTTGTCCAACACACCGCAGGTAAAGACTCCGCGCATACCGCCACCTTCGAGCACAAGACCCGAGTGTGAATTAATGTTTACTCTCTTTGTTGACATACATATCTATATCGTTTCGACACAAAGATAGATATTTTTGTAATTAAGAGCGCAAAAGCGATTGCTTTTTATCGAATGTTTAGTAAATTTGCACGATTATGAAACAGAACTCTATATTACACAGAATACTTCTTGTGCTACTCTCGGTAGCGTTGCTATCCTTGGGTTGGCTCGGTGTTACGGGCTTTACACTCCTTATTGCCCTTATCCCGCTACTTGTAATCAGCGAAAACCTCTCGGATTCGAAGCGCGATTTCTGGCGTATGCTTGGCTGGGCGACGCTCACATTTATGTTTTGGAGCGCGGTTACCATAGGGTGGGTGTGGAATGCTACACCGCTTGGTCCTTTGGCGGCAGGTTTGGTAGGTACGTTCTATAACCTATGCGGTGTTATGCTCTATCACTACACTTCGAAGCGTGCACCACGCGCCTTGGCATATACTATGCTTGTGGCGGTATGGATAGCTACGGAGTGGGCATACAACTCTGCTGAGGTGATGACCTTCCCTTGGCTGTTGCTTGGTCACGGCTTCTCGGTAGATAGCTGGGCAGTACAGTGGTATGAGTACACGGGTATCTTTGGCGGTACATTGTGGGCATTGGTATCTAATATTGCGATATTCGAGGTGTTGCGCACACGTGCAACTTCGGCAAAGGTGCGCGCAGCGTTGATAGTCGTACTACCGGTGCTTACCTCAGTAGTCCTATTGTTCGGCTATAAGCCCTCTGAGCGTACAGCGCAAATATCTGTTGTTCAGCCAAATGTGCCATGCTATGAGGCGGAGCGCGAGGCACGCGGCAAGATGAATCCTACGGGAGATATTAAGCGCTTGATAAACAAAGTGCCAGCAGAGAGCAGCTATGTGTTGCTACCAGAGTCGGCACTCGCCTATATCCCTGCTATTGGCTCTGTGGCGGAGGATCAGCTCTACTTTGTTGAGCCGATGCTTGGAAATATGATGGGGGAGGGTAAGTCCGCAACAAAACTTATCACCGGAGCCTCTACAACGGTGCGCTATGGCAATCAGAAGAGGACCTCCACTGCCCGCTTCTACGAGGGCTACGGCTGGTATGACCGCTATAACTCGGCGCTACTTGTAAACAACGAGGGTGAGGTGGAGGATATATACCATAAGGGCAAACTCGTTATTGGTGTTGAGGCTGTGCCAATGCGTCAATTCTTTAACTACCTTGAAATAGACCTCGGTGGCATCACGGGTCAACTCGGCTGGGGTAAGGAGCATAAAATCTTCGAAAACGAGGGTGTTAAAATCGGTCCATCAATATGTTATGAGGGTCTTTATGGCGGCTATTTTGCTGGCTTTGCCCTACGTGGTGCAGAGGTTATGGCGCTTATATCGAACGACGGCTGGTGGGGTAATACCATTGGTCACAAGCGTCTCTTCGACTTCTGTCGACTACGTGCAATAGAGACACGTCGTGCCATCGCACGCTCGGCAAATACGGGTATCTCAGGCTTTATATCTCCTACGGGTCGCACGATTGGCGAACGCTTGGAGTGGGACGAGGAGGGCGTTCTTACTGCTGAGGTGGAGCTACGCTCAGATAGGACCGTATATACAATCTATGGTGACTGGATAGCGCGCATATCGACCTTTGTGGCGGTGCTTACGCTGCTCTATTTTGTTGCCTATCGCATACGTAAACGAAATCATTTAGTAGACTAACAATCAGTATATTGATAATATGAATTACGCACAGACAATCGATTTTCTATTTACGGCGATGCCATCGTTCCAGCGTGTTGGCGGCGATGCTTACAAGCCGGGATTGGAGCGAATAGCGGCATTCTGCCAGCATATCGGTAATCCACAGCGCAACTTCTATACTATCCACGTTGCTGGTACTAACGGCAAGGGCTCGGTGTCGCATATGCTTGCCTCCATCCTTCGTGAGGCGGGCTACCGTACAGGTCTCTTTACCTCGCCACATCTTGTGGACTTTCGCGAGCGCATACGTGTTGATGGCGAGATGATACCTAAGCAGAAGGTGGTAAATTTCGTAGATAAGCACCGCGAGAAGATGCAGGAGCTCGACCTCTCGTTCTTCGAGATGACCACAGCTATGGCATTCGACTACTTCGACCAGAGCGATGTCGAGGTGGCTGTTATCGAGACAGGTCTTGGTGGTAGACTCGATGCTACGAATATCATCACTCCGCTTGTTAGTGTAGTTACAAATATCGGTATGGAGCATACCGAGTTCTTGGGCGACACAATCCAGAAGATTGCATCCGAGAAGGCGGGTATTATTAAGAAGAGCGTGCCAGTGGTTATTGGTCAGGCTAACGAGGAGTATAACGCTGTGTTCGAGCAGCAGGCTGCAACGCTAAACTCTAAGGTAATCTATGCCGAGCAGGAGTTCGTATTGGGTGATGTAGAGCACTTTGACAATCGCAACCAGCATTTCAGCCTTGAGCGCACACGCGACAATCGCACTTTCGAGCTTGATATCGACCTCTTGGGCGACTACCAGCGCCATAATATCGTCACAGTATGTGCTGCTGCCGATTTTCTTGCTGAGCAGACACCGCTCACTATCTCGCGTCGCGCCTTCCGTGAGGGTCTTGCCAAGAGCGCTGAGAATACCTCGCTTATGGGTCGCTGGCAGGTGATTGCCGACGAGCCATATACCGTGTGTGATACAGGTCATAATGCCGACGGTATCAGCTTCGTTGCCGCACAGCTTGAAGCCCTCGAAACAGACCGTATTTTTGCCGTTATGGGCTTTGCTAAGGAGAAGGATCTCGACAAGATTATGCCACTCCTACCCAAGAAGATTCACTATATCTTTACTAAGGCGGCTATCGACCGTGCCCGCAACATTGAGGATATTGCTGCTGCTGCCGAGAAACTCGGTCTCGACTTCGAGTGCCAGCCATCTGTAACGGCTGCCGTAACCCGCGCACGCTGCCTTGCGCAGCCTACCGATACCATCTTTATTGGCGGTAGCAACTTTGTTGTGGCGGAGGTGGATGTGATAGTGAACTCTGTTGCCGAATAAATTTCTTGTCAGAAGGGGCACATCTTCATCCTATCCCAAACAAAATATCGTGGGCTGTACTATGAGTACTATCCCACGATATTTTTTATTGCGATAGAACAAATCTGACCCCTTCTGACAAGAAATTAGTTTCGCGCTTGGGGAGGTGTTGTTTTTTTTTGCCAAAGAGAGATTAGAACAAAAGGATAAAAGGATGGTTGCGGACAAATGTTATACTCGAATTCGTTTTGTCTTGTTGTCTTTTCCCGCCTTTATCTCTTCAAAAATATACAAAACTGCTCAAAAAACAATATCTACACAATAAATCCACAGCGCGCTGCGTTAGTGGTATGAGTTTTGCAAGTAAAACAAATAGCTATGCGATAGTGACCAATACCTCTTATCAATCAATTGCCACTATCAAGTAGTTAGGTTTCTTCATTTATTTAAGTTTGGGTTAGTAGTTTTTATTTACAGACTTGCTCTGTAAAGAGGATAGGCGGCAGTCGTGAGACTCCCGCCTATTTCTTTTATAGCAATTCTGTAAATAAAAACTATGACTACTCCCACGGTGTGGTAGAGTCGTCTGCGAGTTCTGTGGCGATGGTATATTGCTTTGCAATACAACAATCTGTGGCATTATGACTCTCAGTGAGCGAGCTCCCCATAGTCATAATACCACAGCTCGATGCCTTCGGCATTACCATCGCCTCATTCCTCTTGCTCTGCTCAAACCTTAAGGAGAGTTAGTAGTTTTGCTGTGCTGTCCCCGATGTTTTGGCGGATACCCTGATATTTTAGATAAATACAGAACTTGCTTCTGTAAAGAGGATAGGCGGCAGCTGTGAAGCTCCCGCCTATTTCTTTGTTTATTGGTCTTGTAATAAAACCTACTATAACTTTCGTTCTATCAGTTGTGCCCACGCTGGCATACTTTTAGTATAACGCTTGAATACCGTTCCATTAACCGCTCTGAAGAGTGGACGAGCATCGCTATTCTCCACCGAGTTATCATATAGGTAGCACCTATCAACAATCTTTGCTGCATCTATGCAATTTGCCACTGAGAGTTTATAGCGAGATATTATCTTCGTAATAGGCACATCGTGTCCACCCTGCATAACTCGCTTTGCAATACGCATCGCATTTATAGTTGGAGATTCGGTACACACAAAGAATAGTCGCACAAAGAATCCAGCCTCTTTTGCCCTACGGATATAATCGACCTTATCTCGTCGTGACAAAACCGTCTCAAAAATAAGGCTCTTTCGCACACGCAAACACTCTTCACGCAACTCCTCGCAATAGATGATTGACTTGCTAACCGCATCTACAGAGTTCCAATCACCAAATCGCTCTTGAGCGATAATGTCGGGATTGATATAAACAGCATCCTCCATCCACTCGTGACGCAGAATCTGCTCCGTCACAGTTGTCTTGCCAGACCCATTAGGACCAGCAATAACAATCAATACGGGTTTATGACTATTTTCCATTGCCACAAGAATAATTTGCTAAATTATCCGACACCAACTGCTCTAACTCACTCTGAAACTTTGCCTCGGCCTCAGCACCACGACGACGGGCCTCTTCCCCTGCAGCGTGCATCAATGCCTCCAACTGCTCATCAGTAGGCTCCTCAACACCCGTAAGACGATATTTTCTCAATTCTTGCTCCGACATAATTAGTTTTTTACACTTTTTGCAAAGTTAGCAATTATTAAGCAAAATACAAAACATACTATATGGTGTATCATTAAATGTTTACAACCATTGGGTTAGTAGTTTTTATTTACAGAGCGATTCTGTAAATAAAAACTATGACTGCTCCCGCGGTGTGGCAGAGTTGTCTGCGAGTCTTGTATGATAGTTTGGTGTGTTGCTTTGCAACATTTAGGCTGTGAAGCATCGTTGCTATTTGTGAGCAAGCTCCCACTGAACGATACCTCACAGCCTACGCCTTCGTCGCCACCAAACCATCATACCTACTCTTGCTCTGCTCAAACCTTACGGAGAGTTAGTAGTTTGATAGTGGTGCTTCGCAATTGTTATTTACTATGAACTTGCTTCCGTAAGAGGATAGGCGGGAGCTTCACAGCTGCCGCCTATTTCTTTTATAGCAAGTCTGTAAATAAAAACTATGACTGCTCCCGCGGTGTGGCGGTTACTCGCCCCAGTTTTTATTGCCACCGAAAAGATAGGAGATGAAGTTGAGCGTAATGCCAATGATAATAATTGCTTTCCACACAAACATAATCGCAAAAATTTAGATTAAACAATAGCTTTTATTTGAAAGCAAAGATGTAATGAGTTTTTGACAAGTCGTGTCAAAATGGAGGATGCTGCAACTTTTTTTGAAGAAAATCGGTGGAGATATAGATATTTTTTCGCAAAAAATTGTAATTTTGTGGAGAGAAATAATTGAAAAAAAAGAAATAAATGACACGAGATAATATTGAGATTATACAGATAAACATCTCTGGTGAGGATAAGCAGGGTTTGACATCGTCGTTGACGGGTATCTTGGCGCGTCACGATGCCTTTATCCTCGATATTGGTCAGTCGAACATTCACCAGTCGCTAACACTCGGCATTCTGTTTATGACTACGCCTGAGCGTTCGGGACAGATTATGAAGGAGTTGCTCTTCAAGGCCTCGGAGATGAATATCTCTATTCGCTTCGAGCCTATCACCGAGGAGCAGTATAGCAATTGGGTGACGGGTCAGGGTAAGCACCGCTACATCATCACTATGGTAGGTCGCCGTATCACCGCAGAGCATATCTCGCGTGTGACGAAGGCTATCTCGGACGAGGGGCTTAACATCGACGATATTAACCGCCTTACGGGTCGTATGCCGTTGGATGAGGATGAGCGTGCACCAAAGACAAGTATCGAGTTCTCGGTGCGAGGAACGCTGCAAGATAAGGGGCGTTTCCAGAATGAGCTGATGCGCATCTCTACCGATGGAGAGGTCGACATATCATTCCAGAAGGATGGCATCTTCCGTCGTTCGCGTCGTCTGATATGCTTCGATATGGACTCTACGCTAATCCGCACGGAGGTTATCGACGAGCTTGCAGACCGTGCAGGTGTAGGCGAGCAGGTACGCGGGATTACCGAGCGCGCGATGCGTGGCGAGATAGACTTTAACGAGAGCTTCAAGGAGCGCGTGGCGCTGTTGAAGGGCTTGGATGTGAGCGTGATGGAGGATATAGCCAACAACCTTCCTATAACAGAGGGTGTTGATCGTATGATGACGATATTGAAGCGTGTAGGATATAAGACGGCTATCCTTTCGGGTGGTTTCACCTACTTTGGTAACTACCTAAAACGCCGTTTTGGTTTCGATTATGTCTATGCCAACGACTTGGAGGTTGAGGATGGCAAGCTAACGGGTCGCTACAAGGGCGAGGTTGTGGATGGTGTGCGTAAGGCGGAGCTGCTACGTCTGTTGTGTCAGTTCGAGAATATTGATATTCAGCAGTCGGTGGCTGTGGGTGATGGCGCAAATGACCTTCCGATGCTCAATAGTGCAGGTCTTGGTATTGCCTTTCACGCAAAGCCTAAGGTGCGTGAAAATGCGCGTCAGTCGCTTTCGACCGTGGGTCTCGATGGTATTTTGTACTTCCTCGGTTTGAAGGATTCGTGGGTAGAGAAGAGATAATCTGCACAAGTTATGCGATACACCCTTTCGATACTAACGATAATTTTTCTTATCGGTTGCCAGCGTGTGACCGATAAGTTTGTTATTGATGGTAGCCTACCTCTTAGAACAAACACTATCGCTACGTTTTGCGAGGATATCGTTGGTGTGGGTGGCGTTGCCATAACGCAGGATATTGTGGTTGTCGGTCGTGTGACCTCTGCCGATACCGAGGACAACTTCTATGGTTCGTTGGTTGTGGAGGATGAGAGTGGCGCGGTGGAACTTGTGGTGGGTACGCCTAATCTGTCGGCGTGCTATCCTGAGGGTTTGCGTGTTGCGCTACGTCTTAGGGGTTGTTATGCCGACTACTCGCGTGGAGTGGTTCAAGTGGGAAGTCCTGCACCAGAGTATGAGTACTATCGTGTTGCTAACCTCGCATCAGAGCAGAGGGTTGATGAGGTTGTGGTGCGTAGTCTCGATGTAGAGCCTGTTGTGCCGCTACGAACTACCATAGCTGGGTTACAGCGCTCGATGTGTGGGCGTTTGGTGGAGCTACGAGGGCTCGGTTTGATGGACTCCTCGTCAATAGATACCCTCCGAGGTGAGGAGCTTAGCAGGGCAGTATGGGAGGGCTATTCGATGTTTAGGGATGAGCGTGGCGATACCATTGCCATTTATACGAGAGACTACGCACGATATGCCGAGAGGAGAATACCTGCGGATAGTGTCAACCTCGTTGGCATCTTGCAGTGGGATAGCTACCGCGAGGGCGAGGAGTGCTACTTCTTAAAGATGCGCTATGAGGCAGATTGTACTCTATATTAGTCTGTTGCTCGGTGCGATAGGGTGTCGAGGTAGCGAAGAGGCGGTTGTGGAATCTCGTTCGATAGCCTCGCTATGGAGCTACATAGGGCGCGAAACAGTGCTTATCACCGAGGATATATCTCTTCGGGGCTATGTCGTGGCAAATGATAAGTATGGCGAGCTGCGTAGGGCTATTGTCGTTGAGGATGGTAGCGCTGGTGTGATGGTGGAGCTTGATATGGAGGATGTGGAGCTTAGCATCCCTCTATATAGTAGGGTGGAGGTGAATTGTAGCGGGCTATGGCTTGCTGCGGTAGGACCAAAGCTTATGCTTGGCGCTGAGCCAATGGGCGACTTTGTTGTTGATAGGATACCAGCCTCTAAGGCATTAAATCATATATCGGTACTTAGAGAGAGTAGCGATACCCCAACTATCGCTCGTCGTAGTATTGCCGAGTTGGGGTATCGTGATATGCTTAGATATGTCTCTGTCGCGGGTCTTCGTCTTGTGGACTCAGAGCATGGGACATTATGGACAGATGTAGACTCGCTAACAGGTCGACCTATCACCTCGGTGCGTCACTTTGTCGATGCTAACGACACGCTACGAGTGGTTACAGATGCCAGATGTCACTATGCAACAGATTATATACCTACCTTAGAGTTGATAATCTCTGGCGTTGTCGATTGGTATGATGGCGATATTGCTCTTCGCATCATAGGTCGTAATATCGACTGAGGAGATCTCCTATAAACCGTAGAAGAATAGGTCTCCTTGCACGATATAGCGTGCTACACCATCGTTTGCCTGAGGGGAGTCAAACTGCGATATAAAGCGCGGAAGGTCGATGTCGATAGTCAAGTTATTCTTGTCTGCTACTGCGCGCTCAATTCTCCAATATTGGATGTTGGCAGGGTTTCCAGGTGCCCAATTAGCTCGGTCGTAGTTGTATGTGCCAAGCTGAACGTAGTTGTTGGCATTGGAGTAGAAGATGCGACCCTGCTGGCTCTGTTTTGTGCCGTTGATGGTAATCGTGTAGGTATTCTCATCGAACTCCGCAGCATTCTCTGCCGTAGTACCCAGGTCTGGGAATGTGCCCTGGTCGTGACCGTGACCCGTGATAGAGAGGCGCAGCTCAATCTCCTTTGTGCCCTTAGGTATTGCTACCTTGCGTATGCCAAGGCGCTCCTCTGCCTCTATATCGTGGCTCTCGATGCCATATACCCAAGCGCGGTTACCACAGTTGTCTGTAGTTGCTGAGTCGTAGATATTCTCTACGGCAAGGAGCTTACGCGAGGGCTCGCCCTTATAGTGGATGAATTTGAGTGTTACGGCGTGCGCCATCTTCTCCGTAGCATCGAAGCCACCGTAGAAGTAGCGGAACTCCGTTTCGCCCTGTAATAGGCTCTGGAACTCGGTGATGTCTAAGTAGAAACTCTTGCTCCAATCGCTCTCGAAGAGACCTCCAAAGGGGGTAAAGGCGCGAGCTATCTCGTGCCACTCCTCGGTAGTCTTATCCTTTACAAAGATGATTGTGGTGTTGTCGTAGTCGGCAGGACGCTGACCAAAGCACCCCATCGTATATTCAAGGATTATACGCTTGCTACTCTGCTCAGGGAAGTTAAGCGTGAATGTACCATAGCTATCGCCCCAGCCCGTGTGTGAAAGGCGAATCTTATCGGACGAGACCTCATACGAGGGTGCGGAACTCTGTGGGTTGCGCTCGTAGAAGGGCTTGCGGTCGAGCTGTGTAGCTACGCAGTCAGGGTCTATATCTAAGGTTGTATCACCATCACCCCTCTTCTCGCTACAAGCCGTAACGAGAAGGAGGGTTGAAAGGAGTGTTGCTACAAATCTCATTAGATGTCGTTGTTAAGTTGTGGAATATCAGTTGTGCGCTCGCGCTCGCCAAGCAGATGCTCCGAGAAGTAATCTGCCATACGCCAGAAGAAGTATTCGTTCATATCGCCAAAGCCGTGGCGCTGACCAGGCAAGAGAAGCATATCGAAGCGCTTGTTGGCACGAATCAAGGCATCTACAACGCGCAAGGTGCAGCCAGGGTGTACATTCTCGTCGATGTCGCCGTGTACGAGAAGAAGGTTACCTTTTAGGCGCTCTGCAAGCTCATGGTTAGCCGAGATATGGTACTCGAATATGGTCTCGCCATCTCTCTCTACCTCGTTGATACCGTGGTGCTTTTCCGACCACCAACGGTTGTAGATGTTGTTGTCGTGGTTACCTGCGCACGATACCGCTACGTCAAAGAAGTCTGGATACATAAGTATTGCTGCGGTAGACATAAAGCCACCACCTGAGTGTCCGTGGATACCCACGCGCGAGATGTCGATAAAGCTATGGCGTGCTGCAAGCTGCTGTGCCGCTACGACCTTATCCTTCAAACCATAGTCGCGTAGGTTGCCGTAGCCGTAGTTGTGATACCACTTCGAGCGGTCTGGGTGACCACCGCGGTTACCTACGGTGATTACGATAAAGCCCAACTGCGCAAGGCGGTCGGTGCGGATAAGTGGCTGATACCACGACTGCTCCACAGCCTCGGTCTGAGGACCTGGGTAGACATACTCGATGATAGGGTACTTCTTCTCTGGGTCGAAGTCGTAAGGCTTGTACATCACGCCGTGAAGGTCGGTGATGCCATCTGCGGCCTTAACAACAAAGGTCTCAGGGTATTGGTAGCCCATAGCAAAGAGTGGGGCAAGGTCTACGGTTTGTAGAGTCGAGAGCTTGCGACCCTCGGTGGTGTATAGCTCCGATACGGGCGCTGCATCGACACGCGAATATGTTGTGGTGAAGTAACGGCAATCGTCCGAGAGCGAGAATGTGCCGTTAAAGCCCTTAGGGTCGAGCTGCTTAAGACCCGAACCGTCGTAGTTCACGCGGAAAAGGTGTAGGTAGTATGGATTTTCGTCCTTGTTGTAACCCGTTGCAGTGAAGTAGATTACGCGCTTTGCGTCATCTGCGCCCAATACTTGCGATACGTGCCACTCACCCTTGGTGATAGGGTTTAGAAGAGTGCCGTCGACGCTGTAGCGGTAGAGGTGTGCCCAGCCTGTGCGCTCTGACCATTGGATAACCTCGCGCTCGTTGCTAATAAGCGTAGGCATCTGCCACTCGATAGAGGTGTTCATCTCCTCACAAACCACATCCTTAGCTGTTGCAGAGGCTACATCCACTACGCAGAGGTCTGCGCGCTTGAGGTCGCGGCTCTGACGTATAACATAGAATTTGTTGTTGTCGCCGCACCATACCATACGTGCTGGACGCTCGTAGCTATCCTTATGCTTTGGGCTCTTAGGCGCGATAAATAGCATCTGCTCCTTGTACTTAGGCATCTCCACCTTGCGACGCTCAAACTGCTCGGTGTCGAAGATTTCGAGTGTGAAGTCTGGGCTCTGCTCGCCAGGCATCTGATACTTGTATGTGAATAGCTCTGGACGCTCTTTGAGGATGTTGATAACCCAGAAATCCTTGAGCATCTCGGTGTTGCTGCGCACGGTAGCAAAGTGCTTAGAGTCTGGCGACCACTGCAAGAATACGCGGTAGCGCTCACCCTCCTTTAACTGCTCGATGCAGTCCTCAAACCAATGGTATGCCGTAGCATCGGTAGCATCGGTGGTAATCTGATGCTCTACGATGGTGGTGTCCTTAGGGTCTTTGGCGAGCTTCTCGACATCCTCCATCGACATATACCATAGGTTGTAGTCCTTCTGATATACCGCCATTTTGCCATCTGGCGATACGTTAGCCCACTCAGGGATGCGTGCCTCGCGCTCCTCGATTTTCTCCAATTTGCGCGCTGCAATATCCCACTTAAAGTGGAATGTTAGAGGCTTGCCCTTCTCGTCTTTTGGTGCGTAGTCGTTGTTCTCGACCATTACCCTTGCAGGGGTGATGTCGAAGAGGACATATTTGTCATCTTTAAGCTCGATGTTCTCCACGGGGGTGTGCTGTGCATCGAAAGGGTAGTTGGTAGCGAGGGTTACCTTCTCAGCCAACTCACTCATAGTCCAAAGCTCGCTCTGCTTGCCTGTTGCTGGGTCTACGATGTAGTAGTTCGTGCCGTCGATACTCTTCCAGGAGTACCAAAATTTGTTGCTGTTCTTAAACCACTGTGGTCGCACCTCGGTCTGAGGCACTACGCGGCGCACCTTCGTAGGTGAGAAACGCTCCGCAAGTTCGTAGTTAGGCTTCGAAGCCTCAGGCTCCGCACCCTTCGCAATGCCCACTGACACCATTGTCAGCGCAGCCGCAAAAATTAGAGTTAGTCGTTTCATTCTATTTTAGTTTTGTGTTGATAATATTCCAATTCGCAAAGATAGCGATTAATAGTGAAAAGTGAAAACGGAAAACTGAAAAGTAAGGTATGCTCCGCATAAGTTTTATATATATGCGTCGCAGACACCTTACTTTTCCGTTTTCAGTTTTAACCTTTCACTTTAATATGCGTCGCAGACACCGCACTTTTCCGTTTTCCGTTTTCCGTTTTCACTTTAATATGCGTCGCAGACACCTTACTTTTCAGTTTTCAGTTTTAACCTTTCACTTTAATATGCGTCGCAGACACCACACTTTTCTTCTCTCCCCTCCGACTTTTGCACACTAATTGCAAAGTTTGGGATGAAAACAATCAAATTGTTAGATTATGCAGAGTGTTAACAAATCTAATGGCTTTAAGCTCAGCGTTATGACGCTTGCCATAATGAATGTAACGGCAGTGGTTAGCTTGCGTGGACTTGCAACTGAGGCTATCTATGGTCTTCAGTCGGCATTCTACTACCTATTTGCTGCCATCGTGTTTCTTATCCCTACGGCAATGGTAGCTGCTGAGCTTGCAGCTATGTTCTCGGGTAAGCAGGGAGGTGTGTTCAGATGGGTCGGCGAGGCCTTTGGCGCGAGGTTTGGCTTTCTGGCGATATGGTTGCAGTGGATACAATCCACGATATGGTATCCTACGGTGCTTACGTTCGGAGCTGTGAGTATCGCCTTTATTGGTCTTAACCCCGCAACAGATGCCGCCCTTGCCTCGAACCGTCTCTTCACCCTTGTGGTGGTGTTGGTTATCTATTGGGTAGCTACGTTTATCTCGTTGAAGGGTCTTGGCTGGGTAGGTAAGGTGAGTAAGTGGGGCGGTATCATAGGCACTATCATACCCGCTGCGATACTTATAATCCTCGCGGCGATATACCTCCTCTCGGGCGGTACGAACAACCTCAATATACACGAGAGCTTCTTCCCTAATCTCGCCAACTTCGATAATCTGGTTTTGGCAAGTAGCATCTTCCTCTTCTATGCCGGTATGGAGATGATGGGTATCCACGTTATGGAGGTCGACAACCCTAAGCGCAACTACCCGCGTGCCATTATTATCGGCTCGTTGGTTACGGTGGTGATATTTATCCTCGGAACTTTCGCCTTGGGTATTATTGTGCCTGCTAAGGATATAAGCCTCACGCAGACCCTGCTTATAGGCTTCGATAACTACTTCAAATATCTACATTTGTCGTGGATGGGTCCCGTTATTGCCATAGCCCTTGTGTTTGGAGTTTTGGCGGGCGTGCTTACTTGGGTTGCAGGACCTTCGAAGGGTATCTTCACGGTAGGTCGTGCGGGCTATCTACCTCCATTCTTCCAGAGGACCAACAACAATGGCGTGCAGCGCAATATCCTCCTTGTGCAGGGTGTTATCGTGACAATCCTCGGTCTTCTGTTTGTGGTAATGCCATCGGTGCAGAGCTTCTATCAAATCCTTTCGCAGCTCACCGTATTGCTCTACCTCATTATGTATATGATGATGTTTGCCGCCGCCATCACATTGCGCTATAAACTCCCAAAGATGGAGCGTCCATTCCGCCTTGGCGCTAAGGGCAATGGTGTGATGTGGCTACTTGGTGGCTTGGGCTTCTGCGGCTCGTTGCTCGCCTTTGTGCTTAGCTTTATCCCGCCATCGCAAATCTCCGTGGGTAGCAATAAGGTGTGGTTCTTGGTGCTTATCATCGGTGCGATAATCTTTGTGGGCATACCATTTATTATCTACGCCAGCCGTAAGCCATCGTGGAAGGCTGCCGACTCGGATATCGAGCCATTTGAGTTCGAAAAGCAATAAGTTTATAAACTGAAAACTGAAAGGTGAAAACTGAAAAGTGTGGTGCGCTTCGCGCGAGTTTTATAATATGCGTCGCAGACACCTTACTTTTCAGTTTTCAGTTTTCACTTTTCAGTTTAATAGTTGGTCGAGCCTACTGTTAACGCTCTTGCGGATTTTGCGTAGTCGCTCTATTTTGGACCTGTTACGAGGTGATATGTACGCGAATGTACCCTTGAACTTCTGGAACATACGCATATAGTTCCACGCAAGGATAAACATCACAGGGAAGGCCACGAAGTAACCCAATGCCCACCAGAAGCCATATAATATCCAAATTGCAATAACGGGTATTATCAAGCATAGTGGTACCGAGATAAAGGCACTTGCGCCTACGTTAAAAGAACTTATAAACATCTGATCCTTGATAAGCCTCTTAAGAAAGATCTTAGGGATAAGGAAGAGTAGCCCTGTAGGTATTATTGAGAGGATAAAGATCGGTAGCAGAAGCAGTAGTCCTAACCCACGTAGGAGCAATGCACCGATGCCAGCATTGTGTACAAAGAGCCAGTCACGGATGCCGAGACGTTTATATTCGCCCCTTAGCTCATCAACATCCTTATATACCTCCTCCATCTCGGTGGGGTGTTTCTCGTAGGCTGTTTGCAGAGCATCCACAAGATGCTGGTCGGAGCGTAGGCGTGAGGGTAGGAAGTTGTGCTTGAAGCCGTGCTTTTTAGCGTAACGCTTACCATAATAACTCTCGCGGATGAAGTCTATCTGGTCGTAGTGTTCAAGATCCTCGATGTGGAGCATCATCTGCTGTATGGTGTTGCGCACAAGGGTGTTAATCTGCACCATGGTCTCGCGAGGCTGTGCTTTATACTGCTCGTAGTAGGGCATCAGCGATATAGGCTCAGCAAACTTGATAAGCATATCGGTGCGAGCGTGGAAGTAGTTAGAGTAGTGGTTTGCCGAAGGCAAAATCATAACATCGCGCTCAAAGTTGAACTTCTCCGCAGCGTCGAATGCGATTTTCAGATATGCAATCTTGAAAGTTCCGAGCCAACGCTTATTTTGGTGTCCAGCCTCAGGGAAGAGCATCACGCTCTCTCC
>JAZOSJ010000144.1:0-17643 GCA_045657045.1 Alistipes sp. | reverse complement strand
GATGATCTTCTTCGCTCAGGTCAGACTTGGGAGATTAAGTAATCAAACAACAATAAAGAGGAATGGCGTATCCAAATCGGGTACGCCATTTTTGTTTAACAGCAGCGGTAAATATATATACCTTTTGCAAGAAATTGTTTCTTGTAAGAAGAGGTTGATGCAACGCTTTATTTGAAGCACAACCTAATTTCTTGTCAGAAGGGGTCAGGCTTGGCCTCGATAAAGAGATTGCCCCAGATGGGACATACTTGGCGTATTTCCCATTTGGGGCAATGATTGAGAGGTCGAGAATGACCCCTTATCACAAGAAATTACTCTGCTGGATTAACCTCAAGCAACTCCACCTTAAACTCCAACGCCTCGTTAGGACCGATGTCTGCACCAGCGCCATTCTCGCCGTATGCAAGAGCTGATGGAATCCAAAGTGTGATCTGACCGCCAGCCTTTACAAGCTTCATACCCTCAGTCCAGCCACGGATAACACCGTTAAGTGGGAATGAGATAGGCTCCTCACGCTCGTAGCTTGAATCGAACACCTTACCTGTGCGGTTCTTACCCTCGTAGTTTACAAGAACTACATCTGTGTCAGCAGTAGCCTGAGCACCATCACCCTCGCGGTCGATGCGGTAAAGGAGACCAGACTCTGTCTTCTGAACACCCTCCTGCTTCTCAACCTCTGCAAGCCACTCGTCAGAGAGCTTTGCGTTCTCAATCAACGCCTTCTCGCGCTCTGCCTGAGCCTTAGCGCGCATATTCTCAGCGTGACGCTGGAAAACACTCTGCATCTGCTCCTGTGTTAGGCGCATAAGAGAGTCGATGAGCATAGGCTCCTCAACACTCTTTGCATCCTCGATTGCCATAAGAACGTGCTTCATATTAATCTCTGCGTCAACACCCTTAACAGCAGCACCCATATTCTTACCCATCATAGCAGATACGTTCTCACGAGTGAACTCCTCGGTGAAAAGCTCTGGCAATGCTGGCAATGTATCTGGCTGGTCGCTCTCAATCATATCCTGAGCACGCTTTGCGTACATATAAGGCATAAGGATAGTGTACTGGTACTGCATCATCTGGTTACGTACCTCCTTAATCTCCTCACCCTCAACATCACCGCTCTTGTAGAACTCCTTGATGTTAGCGATAACAATCTCACGGTCGAGGTCAAAATCCTTCATACCGAGGCTAAGGTTAAGACCGAGGTCTGCACCAATAGCATAAGACAAAGAGTCGATCTGCTTGCCGTTGTTATTGCCACAAGCAACAACTGAAAGCGATGCAGCAACAATGGCTGCGAAAGTTAAAACTTTTTTCATCTTAATAGTTTAATTTAAGTTTATGTAATAATCTCTTTTCCCCTTTATTACGCTCTATATCTTAGCGTTTTGCAAATATCTGCCTTCGCTAAAAAACACAAGCGTGCAAAGATAAATAAAAAATCGTAATGTTAGCACCATCTATGGGCAAATAATTAGAATAGTTTTGTTATCTTTGCGCTATAAACGTAAGGATGCAAGTATGGGAGTAGATAGAAACCTAAGAAACATCGAGAGCGACAAGGAGTTCGAAAGCCGCATACGCCCGCAGGCGTTGCAGAACTTCTCGGGTCAGGATAAGATTGTCGCAAACCTAAAAATATTTATCAAGGCGGCACTTATGCGTGGCGACTCGCTCGACCACACCCTGCTCCATGGTCCTCCAGGACTTGGTAAGACCACACTTGCAAATATCATCGCCAACGAGATGGGGGCGCAGTTGAAGGTCACCTCTGGCCCTGTGCTCGACAAACCTGGCGACTTGGCGGGATTGCTCACAAACCTCAACCCTGGCGATGTGCTCTTTATCGACGAGATTCACCGTCTAAGCCCTATCGTAGAGGAGTATCTCTACTCGGCAATGGAGGACTTCAAAATTGACATCGTCTTGGACAAAGGTCCTGCGGCACGCTCTATTCAAATAGAGTTAGCCCCATTTACACTTGTGGGCGCAACCACACGTAGCGGTCTACTAACATCGCCACTACGCGCACGTTTCGGTATCACCTGCCACTTGGAGTATTACGATGCCCCCGTACTTGCAAATATCGTAAAGCGCTCAGCATCAATTCTCGACATCTCTATAGATGATGATGCAGCGTTGGAGATTGCCCTACGCTCACGTGGTACGCCACGTATCGCCAACGCCCTGCTACGCCGTGTGCGCGACTTTGCAATGGTCGAGGGCGAGGGTCATATCGACGTAGAGATTACGCGCGTAGCACTTGCGGCACTCAATATCGATGCCCGTGGCTTGGATCAGATGGATAACAAGATTCTTGCTACTATCATCGAGAAGTTCAACGGCGGTCCTGTGGGTCTTAACACCGTTGCCACAGCTGTAAGCGAGGAGGCGGGAACTATCGAGGAGGTATACGAACCATTCCTGATTAAAGAGGGCTTCCTAAAACGCACCCCACGTGGTCGCGAAGCTACGGAGCTAGCCTACAAACACCTCGGCTATGCCTACGGCGGCAGCGAAGAGCAGTCGCTGTTCTAAACGTTAAATAATAGGGAATCACATACAGAGGCTATCCATTTCACGCCATGGCAAGCCTCTATTGTTATATAAATATATTCTGTTTTTATATAAAGATATTTGACTTTCAAAAAAAAGTAGTATCTTCGCGAGTAATTTAACCCTAAACATTGAGATTTTAGTTATGCAAGCAGGAAAGAGCAGATGGTTAATTGGCTTATTAGTAATCTTTTTAATCACGATTATAACTATCTTTATACTAAACCGTCAGAAGCCCGTTCCGGTGGTATATCCCGTTGTGGCGACACAGCCCGTAGATGTCGAGGATGTGAAGATCTATGGCGACTATGTCGGTCGTATTCGCGCACAGCAGTTTGTGGAGATTCATGCACGCGTAGAGGGCTATCTCGAAAAGATGCTATTCGACGAGGGTACGTATATTAAGAAGGGGCAGACACTCTTCCAGATTGACCCTACGCTATATAACGCCCGCGCAAAGCGTGCCGAGGCGCAACTTAACAAGGCTAAAGCGCAAGCACTCAAAGCGGAGCGCGACCTCAATCGTATTCGTCCGCTCTTTGAGCTTAACGCCGCCAGCCAGCTCGATTTGGACAATGCCATAGCAAACTACGAGGGTGCAAATGCCGACGTAGCTGTATGCGAAGCAGATATGGTGCAAGCACAGATGACATTGGACTATACCACCGTGAAATCCCCTATTTCGGGCCATATCTCGGAGCGCAATGCCGATATTGGAGCATTGGTAGGTCCTGGCTCTCAATCGTTGCTTGCTACGATTGTCAAGAGCGACACCGTTGAAATTGATTTTAGTATGACCTCGCTGGAATATTTGAAGTCTAAGACACGTAACGTCAACCTCGGACATAAGGATACCACACGTACTTGGAACCCATACGTTACGGTAACGATGGCGGATGGCACGGTATATCCATATCAGGGCTTGGTCAACTTTGCCGATCCACAGATTGACCCAAAGACGGGTACATTCTCCGTACGCGCCGAGATGCCTAACCCTGAGCATATTCTTCTACCTGGTCAGTTTACGCGCGTGCGTCTGCTTATGGATGTGCGCGAGGATGCCTTAGTAGTACCTACAAAGGCTGTGGTTGTGGAGAGTGGCGGTGCCTTTATCTATGTCGTGCGACCAGACTCAATTGTCGAGAAGCGCTTTGTGGAGCTTGGCCCAGAGCTTAAAAACAACACCGTCGTAGAGCGAGGTATCGTCGCTGGCGAGCAGATAGTTGTGGAGGGCTACCACAAACTATCGCACGGTATGAAGGTAGAGCCTGTAACAGAGTATAAAAGCGAGGAGTAGCTATGAAGCGTAATTTCTTTATCGACCATCCTGTATTCTCGATAGTGATATCCATTCTTATCACTATCGTAGGTTTTATTGGTCTCTTTCTGCTCCCAATCGACCAATATCCACAGATTGTACCACCCGTAGTTAAGGTCTCAGCATCCTACCCAGGTGCCGATGCCCAGACTACGACGCAAGCCGTGGCAACACCTATCGAGCAGGTACTTAACGGCACGCCCGGTATGACATATATGGAGTCTGTATGCTCCAATTCGGGTAGTTTCTCAGCTACGATAACATTCGATATTGACACCGACCCCGATATTGCAGCCGTAGATATACAAAATCGTATCAAGCAGGCAGAGTCACGCCTGCCTGCGGAGGTAGTACAGAATGGTATTAGCGTGGAGAAGCAGGCTTCGAGCAAGCTGCTAACCATCACACTCCTATCCAACGATCCGAAGTATGACGAGGTCTACCTCTCGAACTACGCTACGCTCAACGTCATAGATATGTTGCGCCGTGTGCCAGGTGTGGGTAGTATCTCGAACGTGGGTAGCCGCTACTACGCTATGCGTGTATGGGTAATGCCCGACAAACTTACGGATATGGGTCTTACGGTCAAGGATTTGCAGAGTGCCATCAAGGACCAGAACCGCGAGTCAGCAGCGGGTATTCTCGGTCAAGCACCTATCGAGGGTGTCGATGTCACCATCCCTATTGCAGCACCTGGTCGTCTATCCTCGGTGGAGGAGTTCGAGCAGATTGTGGTGCGTGCAAACCCCGACGGCTCGATAATCCGCCTTAGAGACGTAGCGCGCATATCGCTCGAAGCTCAATCCTACTCTACGGAGAGTGGTATCGACGGTGGCAATGCTGCAGTGATGAATGTAAATATGCTCCCTGGCTCGAATGCTATGGAGGTAGCCGAGAATGTTAAGGCTGCGATGGAGGAGATAGGTCGCAACCTTCCTGAGGGTATCACCTACTCCATTCCGTTCGATATGACAACCTATATCTCGCAGTCTATCAACGAGGTATACAAAACACTCTTCGAGGCCTTGTTGCTCGTTATCTTGGTGGTTTACCTATCGTTGCAGAATTGGAGGTCGACCATCATACCGATTATCGCCGTTCCAATCTCGCTTATCGGAACATTCGGTGTGATGCTTATCTTCGGCTTCTCGCTCAACCTGATGACCTTGCTTGGCTTGATTCTCGCAATCGGTATCGTGGTAGACGATGCTATTGTGGTGGTGGAGAGTGTCGACAAGATTATGAAGGAGGAACACCTCTCCGCTTATAAAGCGACACAGAAGGCAATGGCAAATATGAGCAGTGCGCTGATAGCAACCTCGTTGGTGTTGTGTGCTGTATTCGTGCCTGTAAGCTTCCTCGGTGGCATCACAGGACTCCTATACAGGCAGTTTACAATCACTATTGCCGTATCGGTTATTATCTCTACCATCGTAGCGCTGACGCTAACACCGGTGATGTGTTCGCTAATTCTGAAACCCGAGAAGGAGGGCGAGAAACACCCTATCTTCCAATTTATAAACCGTTGGTTGGAGCGAGGTAATAACTTCTACTGCGGCACGGTGGCATCGGCAATTAAGAACTCGAAGCGTATATTCGCAGGCTTCGGCATAATCCTAATCGGAGTATATGTGCTCAATGCACTTACGCCACAGAGTTTTATGCCTAAGGAGGATCAAGGCTACTTCACCGTAGAGCTTGAGTTGCCAGAGGGTGCGACCATAGAGCGTACACGCGAGGTTACACGTCGCGCGCTTGACTACCTAATGCAAGACCCCGATGTGGAGCACGTCTTGGATGTTGTAGGCTCAAGTCCGCGCGTTGGTGCTAATCAGGCACGTAGCCAGCTCACGGTAATCCTCAAACCATGGAACGAACGCGAGGCGGAGGATATGACTCAGATAATGGATCGTGCACGACGCGAGTTTGCGCGCTACCCCGAGGCTAAGGCATTTATCTCTACCCCACCCGTAATCCCTGGCTTGGGCACATCGGGTGGCTTCGAGATGGTGCTTGAAGCTCGTGGCAACGCCTCGTACAACGACCTGCAAATGGCAGTAGACACACTTATACACTACGCGAACAAATCGCGCGAGGTGGCAGGACTCTCGGCTTCGATACAGAAGGATATTCCACGTCTCTACTTCGATGTGGACAGAGATCAGGCGCGCCTGCACGGTGTGCAGATGGCAGATATATTCTCGACGTTGAAGGCATTTACCGGCTCGTTGTATGTCAACGACTTTAATATGTATAACCGCGTCTATCGTGTTTATATTCAGGCAGAAGCACCTTATCGAGCATACCGCGAGAACCTAAATCTATTCTCGGTCAAGGGCAACAACAACACGATGATACCTATCACGGCGTTAGGTAATACGGAGTACACCACAGGCTCGGGTACGATAAAGCGTTTTAATATGTTCCAGTCCGCCACTATCACCGGAGAGCCCGGTGACGGTTACAGCTCTGGCGAGGCGATGGCGCGATTGGAGGAGATAGTCGAGAACCATCTTCCCGACGACATCGCTGTGGAGTGGAGCGGACTATCGTATCAGGAGAAGCAAGAGAGCGGCAAGACGGGGATGATCTTGGCATTGGCATTCTTGTTTGTCTTCCTATTCCTCGCGGCGCAGTATGAGAGCTGGTCTATTCCTATCGCAGTGCTGTTGTCACTACCGGTATCAATGTTGGGTGCATACATTGGTATCTTCGTATGTGGCTTGGAGAACAACATCTACTTCCAGATTGGATTGGTGATGCTGATAGGTCTGGTGGCGAAGAACGCGATTCTTATCGTGGAGTTTGCCAAGGTGGAGATGGATAAGGGTGTAGATGCGATGACCGCAGCCCTCACAGCCTCGAAGCTACGATTTAGACCTATTGTGATGACATCGCTCGCCTTTATCCTCGGTTTGCTACCCCTTGTACTATCCTCAGGTCCTGGCTCGGCAAGCCGTCAGGGCATCGGAACGGGAGTATTCTTCGGTATGTGCGTGGCGATAACCATAGGCATCGTATACGTGCCATTCTTCTTCGTTTGGATAGATCGTGTAAAAAGAAAATTTCGCAAAAAATGAGACATCTAACCTATATAACAGCACTCTGCGCGCTGCTTCTCACGTCGTGTGGCGCAGCCGTAAAGGTGTGTAACGAGCCCGAGCTTAACCTACCCTCAGAGATTGTCACAGGAGAGCTCGATAGCCTTACCATTGCCGACGTGCGCTGGTGGGAGTTCTATGGCGACGAGGTGCTTACGAAATTTATATCGCACGCCCTCGAAAATAACAAAGATATTCTTCGCTCCGCGGCTCGTGTGGAGCAAATGCGCCAGATAAATCGCGTGGAACGCACCTCGTGGGCACCATCGCTCAAAGCGACTGCAATGGCTGATAACGAGGTCGAGAACTACACCGATAAGGGGCATACCGTAACCCCTCAGATAGATCTTAAAATGGATCTTAGCTGGGAGATAGACCTCTGGGGCAATATTAAGTGGGCAACACGCAAGGCAGCGGCGGAGTACCTATCGAGCATCGAGGCTGAACGCGCTATGCGCATGACCGTAATCGCGGAGGTTGCCACAGCCTATTATCAGCTTATGGCGCTTGAAAATGAGCTATTAATCGTTAACCGCACTCTCCAAACACGCAGCGAGGGCGTGGAACAGGCACGACTACGCTACGAGGGAGGTCTAACCTCAGAGACGGTCTACCAACAGGCACAGGTAGAGTATGCCACCACAGCATCGCTTATCCCTGCCATAGAGACTAAGATTGAGATTACGAAGAATAGCCTCAAAGTGCTTATGGGCGAGTATCCCGATTTCGAGTTGGAGTACGCCCGTATGAGGGTATTGGATAGAGAGATTCCTACACAATTGCCTATCGGTCTACCATCCCAGCTACTTAGCCGTCGCCCCGACCTACGCGAGGCAAACGAGAAGCTAAAAGCCGCAGCCGCAGCCGTGGGCGTAGCCTACACCGACCGTTTTCCGAGCCTTGTCATTGGCGTTACGGGAGGCTGGGAGAATGGCTCATTGGATAACTTCTTCGATGCTCAGTATGGCTTGGCGGTGGGTAAGATTGCAGCCCCACTGTTCGAGTTTGGGCGCAGAAAGGCTCGCTATAAGGCTGCTATCGAGGCGTACGACATCGCCCGCCTAAACTACGAGCAGAGGGTACTAATGGCATTTAAGGAGGTAAACGATGCCTTGGTGCGCTACAACAACTCACGCACGGCTACGACGTTAAAGAACGAACTCCGCGAGGCAGCACTTAAATATGTTGAGCTTGCAACGTTCCAGTATAAGTATGGCGACATCAAGTATATCAACGTTCTAGATGCACAGCGTCGCTACTTCGACGCCCAGATAGGGCTCTCGAACGCCGTGCGCGACGAATATATCGCCCTTGTGCAACTCTACAAATCGCTTGGTGGTGGCTGGGCGAACGAAGTGAAAACTGAAAACTGAAAACTGAAAACTGAAAAGTAAGGTGCGCTGCGCGCGGAGTATGTTTTATAAGGGTTATTAAAGGTGATTAAGGGGTGTTAAGGACGCTCTCACTAAATTCACTAAATTATCTAAATTCTCTATTCTGACTCTTTGGACCCTTTTGCAACCCTTTGTCCTCTTTACGCCTCCACAATCTCTAAAATCCTCGTAAAGTCATCAATTATATAGTCAGCGTTTGCCTCGACGAGTTCTTCGCGAGTGGCATTACCAAAGGTTACTGCAATAGCGCGTACGTCGGCGCCGTGAGCCATAGCTATATCTACGGGCATATCGCCCACTACCATAACCTCAGAGGGGTTATAATCGAGCTCCCTGAGCGTCTTTAGCACAGGCTCGGGGTCGGGTTTATGCTTGATTACATTATCTGAACCGAGGACGTATGGGAAATATTTAATGATTCCCATACTCTCCAAGAAGTAGATAAGCGACTGCGATTGGCGCGACGAGGCTACGCTCATCTTTATACCCATATTATCGAGGCTGGCGAGGGTATCGCTAACGCCCGGAAAGAGCTCAGGGATTAGCTCCTCGACACTCTCCATAAATATCTCGCGGTAGGCATCTACGCAGCGCTCAGCCATATCTTCACCCACATCGGGATACATCTTCTTGAAGCTATCTTCGAGCGTAAGACCAATTGTCGAGGCACATTCCAAATCACTCTTAACGGGGAGTCCCACACGCTGCATCGTACGTTGCATTGTGATGATGATATTTTGGCGTGTGTCACCCAACGTGCCGTCAAAGTCGAATATTATTAGTTTTGGTTTCATAACTCATTAAATCTAAAAAAATGTGGGGCTGACTAAAAAGTAACTTAGCCAACCCCCATGACCTAAGAGAGTGAATAAAAAGATGTAGTTTTAGGCTTGCGAAGCCCGAAAAAGCGGAGTTTACTGAGCGTAAATGAGCATTCCCGGGGCAAGCAAATTTGTTGAGAGAATAGTGCAGATACTTTCGCTCGGCGAATTTCGAGGCGATGGGCTGTACTTTGGCGTACTGCCCATTGCTGAGATAATTCGTTAGCGGAAGTAGATGCGCTGTTATATCAACAAAGAACAACAAAATACACTTTTTATTCACTCTCAACCATATCACTTATAAATTGTATAACAAGAGCTAATTTTAGGCGCACGAAACTCTGAAAAGCAGAGTTTACCGAGCGTAAATGAGCATTTTGAGAGCAAGTGCATTTTGTTGTCAGAATGGTGCAGATACAACGCTCAGCGAAATTTGAGGCGATGGGCTGTACTTTGGTGTACTGCCCATTGACGAGATATTTCGTTAGCGGAAGTAGATGCCCATTATCACAACAAAGAACGCCAAAGTAGCCTTGTTAGACGGTTTATACTAAAAGTATTTGATATCCTTATCCTCTATGGCCGAAATCAAGTTGTTAGCCGCTGACGATGCGCCGATACGGAACAAGTCAGTGGTGAGCCACTCTGCACCCAAGACCTCCTCAACAATGGTGTAGTATAACGCAGCATCCTCAGGAGTCTTAACACCACCTGCCGCCTTGAAACCTACCTTGCGACCTGTCTCCTTGTAGTAATCCTTGATGGCATGACACATAACAAAGGCAGCCTCAGGCGTAGCAGCCACATCAATCTTACCGGTAGAGGTCTTAACGAAGTCAGCACCCGCAAACATCGAAACAAGCGAAGCTCGACGGATAAGCTCTGGAGTTTTAAGAGCACCCGACTCGATGATAACCTTCAACACCACATCCTTAGCCTCCTCGCGCAATACCTCGACCTCAGAGGCAGCCTCAGCAGCGTGACCAGAGAGCATCATACCAGGGTTAAGGACGATGTCAATCTCATCTGCACCATTCTCGATAGCCATAGCAACCTCCAAAGCCTTAACCTCGATAAAGCTCTGCGACGCTGGGAACGCGCCCGCAACAGAGGTAATACGCATAGGAGTACCATCAATCTCAAGACCCACAGTCTCCACGAACGATGGATAGACACAGATAGATGCTACATTTGGAATATCTGGAAACTTCTGATAGAAGTCAACAGCCTTACGAACAAAAGAACGTACAAACTCCTCAGAGTCGTTGCACGAAAGCGTTGTAAGATCAATTGCCGAGTAGCAGAATTTGTAAACATCAATATTACCGTTGCGGTGAGCTGCCATCTTAATCTTGGCAACCTCCTTGGCTACCTGCGCCTCTGTTGGGGCAGGAGCATATCTCTCTAATTCCTTTGCGTAGTCCATAACTAACTTTTTTGCAATCACAAATGTAGGGATTATTTTTCAATTTCGCAACGCCTGATGCATTTTTTTAGGACTTACAGTGCAATATCGCATAGGCTCAGTGCATGAAAAACACCTATATATTTAGCGCCACACATACAAACATTTCGCCACAAGAGCAAAATTTCTTCGCACATATCATATAATATTTATGCTATACTTTGACATATTTATACACATATCTCAAATACGCGATTGATGGAGAATAGCGATACTATGTTTACACATACGCACGCGCGCGAGGACATGCTAAAACCATACGACAATGAGGCATCACAAACAGTGCCCAACAAGAGAGAGGGCAGCAGACTTCGAACAATAAAAAAGGGGCTGACTAAAAAGTAATTTAGCCAACCCCATCTAAGAGAGTTTATAAAAACTACTCACCTGGATCATAACTTTCAAACGAACCATCGGTATAGAGAACAATCACTCGTTTTGCCTGTTTTCCGCCAATTTGCAACGATAGTTTTTTATCAGTTGAGATATTTTTCTCCTCCAAGAAAATCGCTGAGACTTCAATATTTTTCTGCACCTCGACATTTGATACTTCAGCCGTAGCACCAAATTCTGGGAAGAGAGGGGATAGAGAAGAACCCGATGATGCTCCTGTGCGCAAGAACTCCTCGCCATCCAACAAGAGCCAATCGGGATTAACATCAGGGAAAGCTCTAAGGATTTTTACCACGAAATCGTAGCTTGGCTTATTGCGACCAGACCTAATATGCGAGATCGCAGAGGCCTCCACACCGAGAGCTTTTGCAAGTGACGATGCAGTTAAGTTGTATTTTGCACACAAAATTTCAAGTTTCTCCTTCATCATTCTAATTTTTTACAAAGATACAAACTTTATTTTTGTAAAGCAAATTATTTTTACAAAAGTAACATTACCACAACTGTTAATAACTATTACATTTGTAAACTACACAATTACGGTTAAATCAAGAAAATCAATCTATCTACAATAATATTTAAGTAGACACACTAAATAGACTTACTTTCAACTACTTACATACTATCACACATAAATTTATTACAATTGTATAAGATAAGTCTATTTATATACATTCAACCTAACCAATATTTATATAATAATTGTAAAATACTGATATTATGTACTATAAAAAATAATATCAAGAGATTTAACCACGTAAAAATTGCACGAATAGAGGAGTTCAATCCAGGTTCAATTTTAGTTACAAATGTAATTGTCAACAGTTATTAACATCGTTGACCTTTGTAACATCTGTAACATTTCACATCTTTACATTATGCAATATGTATTACATCTGTAAAGTTGCAGATAGAAATTTTACGAAAATATTGTGGTTAAAGTGCGAAAATCGCGCGAATGGCGATGCAATACGCAGGAGTAGTATATTATGTTAAATAAATAACGGGTAGTGTATATTAATAACCACACTACCCATTGTATATCAACTCTTTACAGAGTTATCAACAGTCCCTATTACTTCAAAGAAGCTGCTATTTCTGCGAACTCTTCTGGGGTCAAACTAAGCTTCTCACGCTTGAAATCTACATCATTTTCGGTGTTCATAGGCACCAAATGGATGTGTGCATGAGGTACTTCGAGACCCAAAACCACAGTTGCAACCTTTTTACACGATGTAGTTGCCTTAATTTTCTTCGCAATATTCTTTGCGAAAACTATCATCTCCTGAAGCTCGTCGTCCTCCAAGTCATAAAAATAGTCTACCTCACGCTTTGGAATAACCAAAGTGTGTCCCTTAGCCAAAGGAGCAATGTCGAGGAACGCGAAGAATTTCTCGTTCTCCGCAACTTTGTAACAAGGTATCTCCCCCGCTACAATTCGTGAAAAAATCGTTGCCATAATTAAGTTCGAAATTTAGTAAAATTTATATCTATTTAGGAACACCCTATTTTTCGGGTGCTTTTAACCTCTATGTTTAAGTATGCTTTCGGCTCTCACTCCAAATCCTAAACCGTAAACCGAAGCTTGACACAGATTCAAGAGCTGCGTTCCTTCCTCCTTTATACGCTCTCGAAGCGAGCCGTTCACAGCACACAACAACCGCTATGTGCTAAGCAAACGCTTTACCTTATCGACACCTTTTATATGTCGAATATTATCCAGCAACACGTTCAGGTTATCTATGTCGCGGACGTATATACTTATCGTTCCCTCGAAGATTCCATCGTGCGAGTGGATACTTATAGTTCGCATATTTATGTTGAAGTCCGTAGTGATTACCTTCGTTAAATCGAGAATAATTCCAGCGCGATCCATACCCTGCACCTCTATGGTTGCCAAGTATGAAATTGCACGCTGCTGCGACCACTTAATTTCACTCTCGTTGATAATATTTTCTCCCGATTGCGCGGCAAGTTTGATAAGCACATCGCACGTCGACTTATGAATCGTAATGCGTCCCGTCTTTGGATCGCGGTAGCCTACGACCTTATCGCCAGGTATCGGCTGGCAACACTCCGCCATCACGTAGTCAGCTCCCCTATCCTCGCCACCATGTGCCGTGGCATCGAGCGTTGGCGCTACATCATCGAGGTCTAAATCCTCACTCTCCTGAGAGTTTGCACCTGGCAGCAGAAGCTTCCAGAATTTCTGAATCTTGGTCGAGGAGTTCTCTTTGAGTATCGCGCCAAGATTGTCGAGCGTGATAATACCCGCACCAATCTTGCTATACAGCTCATCCTTATTTCGGCAGTCGTAGGCAGGCATCAGCTTGCGAAGCACACGACCACTAAGCACAACGTTAAACTTAGAAAGGTGCTCCTCCAAGAGTTTCATTCCGTACTCGGTGTTGTTCTTGCGCTCGCTTTTCAGGTAGTCCTGAATCGACTGTCGCGCCTTGCTTGTAACCACCACATCGAGCCATCCTACCACTGGATGTGCGCTCTCGGCGGTGATAATCTCCACCTGGTCGCCCGTATTTAGGCGCGTGGTTGCGGGCATCATCCTATGGTTTATCTTAGCGCCAATGGCGTGGTTACCGATATTGGTATGGACATCGTATGCGAAGTCCAATGCCGAAGCGCCATACGGCAACGAGTGAGCCTCGCCCTTAGGCGTAAAGACCACAATATCGCTCTTATATAGCGAGAGTTTGAAGTTATCTAAGAACTCCACGGCATTCTCCGTAGGGCTATTCAGCGCTTCGCGCACCTTGCGAAGCCACTTATCCAAGCCATCCTCCTCCTCGGAGATTGAGGCGTGCTTATACTTCCAATGCGCAGCAAAGCCACGTTCGGCAATATCGTCCATACGCTCGGTGCGCACCTGCACCTCCACCCAGATACCATCGGGTCCCATAACCGTAGAGTGCAAAGCCTCGTAGCCGTTGGACTTAGGGATGCTAATCCAATCGCGCAGACGGTCGGGCTTAGGGGTGTAAATATCTGTTACGCAGGAGTATATCTGCCAGCACTGCGTCTTTTCGGATGGGAATGGCAGCGCCTTAAAGACGATGCGTATAGCAAACAAATCGTAGACCTCCTCGAAGGGGATGCTCTTGCGGCGCATCTTATTCCAGATGGAGTAGATGCTCTTTACGCGAGCCGTCATCTCGTATTGGAACTTATTTCTATCCAACACCGCACGTATAGGAGCCATAAATCGCTCGATATACTCTTGGCGCTCAGTCTCCGTCTCGTCTATCTTGCGCTTAATCTCCTCGTACTCATCGGGGAAGCGATAGCGCATACACAAATCCTCCAACTCGCTCTTTATGGCGTGGAGACCCAAGCGGTATGCCAACGGCACAAATAGGTATATCGTCTCACTGGTAATCTTAATCTGCTTATGGTGAGGCATCGCGCCTAAGGTTCGCATATTGTGCAGACGGTCGGCAATCTTGATGATTATAACGCGCACATCGTCCGAGAGGGTTAACAACACCTTGCGAAAATACTCTGCCTGCTCGGTGCTATCGGCGTTGAACACACCCGCCATCTTCGTGAGTCCATCCACCATCGAGGCAATCTTCGGCGAGAAGATGCGCTCAATATCCTCCACCGTGTACTCCGTATCTTCGACCACATCGTGTAGCAGGGCTGCTACTACCGACTTCTTGCCAAGTCCTATCTCCCGTACGGCTATGAGCGCCACCTCGATAGGATGTATGATATATGGTTCACCCGAACGACGACGCACACCCTTATGCGCCTCCTTAGCAAGGAAGAAGGCACGGTTTATAAAGTCCCAATCGCCCTCGCGTTTGCAGACCTTATGGTCGTTACAGGCATCCTGCAACTCCTGCCACTTCTTGGCAATCAATATCTCATCCTCGGGTGAATACTCCATATACTTTCTAATTTATATATATACGCCAAAGCACGACCACCCTGTTAGTAGTCGTGTTGGCAAATCGTTCAAAAAGAGCCAATTACTAATTACTCTTTACTAATTACTCTTTACTAATTACTAATTACTAATTACTAATTACTAATCGCTCCCTACTCTCCCTTATGCTCCTGCATAGCCTCGCGCACACGTAGTTCAATCTCCTCCATAAGCTTAGCGTCGTTCTTCAACGCCTCCTTCACGGCATCGCGACCCTGACCAATCTTACGGTCGCCATACGAGAACCACGAGCCTGACTTCTTGATAATCTCAAAATCTACGCCAAGGTCGATAATCTCGCCAAGTTTCGAGATACCCTCGCCAAACATAATGTCGAACTCAGCCTTCTTGAATGGAGGTGCCACCTTGTTCTTCACAACCTTCACCTTAGTGCGTGTACCGAGCTGCTCCTCGCCATCCTTGATAACCGAAGCGCGACGGATGTCGATACGTACCGAGGCATAGAACTTCAAGGCGTTACCACCCGTTGTAGTCTCAGGGTTGCCATACACCTCGCCAATCTTATCACGAAGCTGGTTGATAAAGATACACACGGTCTTGGTCTTCGAGATAGAGGCTGTCAACTTACGCAATGCCTGCGACATCAAGCGCGCCTGTAAACCCATCTTCGAGTCACCCATATCGCCCTCAATCTCCGCCTTTGGCGTAAGCGCCGCTACGGAGTCGATAACGATGATGTCGATAGCGCTTGAACGAATCAACGAGTCGGCAATCTCCAATGCCTGCTCGCCATTATCTGGCTGTGATACAAGCAGATTGTCAATATCTACACCGAGCTTCTGCGCGTAGTAGCTATCAAAGGCGTGCTCCGCATCGATAAAGGCTGCAATACCGCCCGCCTTTTGAGCCTCAGCAATAGCGTGGATTGCGAGCGTAGTCTTACCAGATGACTCTGGACCATAAATCTCGATGATACGACCCTTAGGATAGCCACCTACGCCAAGAGCCATATCGAGCGTCACCGAACCCGTAGGGATAACTGGAACATCTACCACCGACTCGCTCGACATACGCATAATCGAACCCTTGCCGAAATCCTTCTCTATCTTATCCATCACTGCCGACAAAACCTTCAACTTGTCAGCATTTACCTGTGTCTTTTCTGCCATAACTTTATCTTATTTTCTTATTTTCAATTCCTTACCATACCCTACTCCTTATCGAGCACCTTGATAATCTGACCAAAGGAGTCCTTCGTATCGACCCTCTCGATAATGTGGCTTACGCGCGCATCCTCGTCGAGTAGAAACGTCGTGCGGACAATACCCATATACTCCCTGCCACACATCTTCTTTAGCTGCCATACGCCCAACGCCTCCGCGAGCGTGTGGTCGGTGTCGGCAAGCAACGTGAAATTCAATTCGTGCTTTGCGCAGAAGTTCTGGTGCGACTTCACCGAATCGGGACTTACGCCCACGATTTTGTAGCCTCTACGTTTTAGCTCCTCCTTGCCATCGCGAAGGCTCTTAGCCTCCAACGTGCAACCCGAAGTGTTGTCCTTAGGGTAAAAATAGAGCACCGTAGGCGAGCCTTTAAGCTCCTCTAACGAGAAGTTCGCCCCCTCGGTTGTTACGCTCTTAAACTCTGGGATTTGCTCCCCTATCTTAATCTTTATATTTGCCATTTTTATCCTTTTATTTACTTTTTCTGTTTCAAAGTTACTCTTTTTTTTCTAAACACGGAAATATAAGCCCAACAATATTTAGACTATTTTCCTATACGACCATAGAGAAATCTTATACCTTATCCAAACTCTATTGGATTACCCCACCATCTCTATCTCTACCTGGCGCGAGAAGTCGCTAACACTCGTATTCAAACGCGAGCGACACTTAGGGCAACGTATGGCACACTCGGTGTCTATATTGCTGTAAATGGCAGCCTTATCGACCTTTACAGCCCCGCGTAGCAAGGTTGTACGATACTCTGTACGCGAGCCACAATGCGAGCAGTTTATAATGTAATTTAGTCCCATAATACTTTGCATTTAAGTGTTAGTGTTTTGTTCACGGTGCAAAGATGGGACAACGTTTTGACAATTAGCGTCAAAGACTGCGCCTTTTTCTAATGAGTAGTGAGTAATTAGTAATTAGTAATGGTTTCGCTCGGGGAGCGAACAGCTAAAGCTGTGAAAAAATTAAGAGAGGGCAGAGAGAGCAGAGAGGACAGAGAGAGCAGAGATTTATTTTAAATCGTGATACTCAGTGTGATACTCAGTTTCCCTGCTCTCCCTGCTCTCCCTGCTCTCCCTGCTCTCCCTGCTCTCCCTGCTCTCCCTGCTCTCCCTGCTCTCCCTGCTCTCCCTGTTCTCCCTGTTCTCCCTGTTCTCTCTGTTCTCCCTGTTCTCTCTGTTCTCCCTGTTCTCTCTAATCTCCCTTAACAACCCTTAGTAACCCATCGGAACCCATAACACAAACCTTACCAAGCACCACGACCTAATTTCTTGTCAGAAGGGGTCAGATGTGGCCTCGATAAAGAGATTGCCCCAAATGGGAAATACGCTTAGTATGTCCCATCTGGGGCAATGATTGAGAGGTCGAAGATGACCCCTTATCACAAGAAATTTAATTTTTGATTTTAGAGTAGCAGATTTGTTCTATCACAAAAGAAGAGGTCTGAGGATAGTACTCA
>JAZOSJ010000143.1:0-18606 GCA_045657045.1 Alistipes sp. | reverse complement strand
GGCATTCATCACCGCCTCGGGGATGACAATCTTGCCACTCTCCTGGGGCGAGAGCAGCAGCTCCGTAATCTTGTATGTCTCATAGACACGCCCGTTGTACTCCTCGCGTGAGGGGGCATTGTCGAATGTCAGCTCCTGCGACCAGAAGCCATCGAACGATGGCATCGTGAGGCTCTCGATGCTCTCTACGGTTACGCGTGTGTAGAGCACCAGCGAGGCGCGCAACGACTCACCCTTGTATAGGTCCGTAGAGGAGACCTTGAGGCGCAAGAGCAGGTCATCCTTGCCTATGCGATTCTCGGGTTTTGTGGCGGGAGCATTGTTGCCACCATTGTTGTTGCCCACATCCTGCTTCTCGGCAACAACCTCTATGGGGAGCGACTTTGTGGTGTAGGCCTTGCCACCTACGCGTATAGATGCCGCACCGATGGTGAAGGTACCACTCTCTGAGGGCATGAGCACATAGGTGTAGGTGCAGTTGTAGCTCGACGACTGCTTACCGTTTATGAACTGCACGGAGTGACCCGTAGATACTGAGGGTCCTGCAAGCACATCGAAGTCCTCGAATGAGGGGGCCTTGAAGCTGCCATCCTCAGGCTCGGCATCTACCGTGAAGGCTACACGAAAGGGTTGCCCGAGGGCTGTGGGCGCTGGGGCATCCGCTGTAAAGGATACTTGTGCCGAGGCCACCCACGATGTCATGAGTACACAAAGCACAAGTAGGAAATGACGTATTCTCATCATATAATATACTCTATTTTCTCCGATGCTTATCAAACGCCTCGGATAAGCGTTTTATTGCATTGAGCTTGGAAAGCTATATAAGAGAATTTAGGGAATTTAGGGAACTTAGGGAATTTAGAGAGTTTAGAGAGAGGTATATCACACTCCTCCTTAAAATCCCTAAACTCCTTAATCTCCCTAATAATTAAAATTGTTGTGTGGGGTTAGTTTGGTGGCTGGTCGAAGTTGGTGAAACCGCAGCATACAAGAAGTATGTGAGGATTTCACCAACGAGCCAGACGCCGAAATAACCCTGCTATACGATTTTAATGTGCGTAGTCGGCAAAGAAATCATTACCCTTATCATCTACGATGATGAAGGCAGGGAAGTTCTCAACATAGATCTTGCGTACAGCCTCCATGCCGAGCTCCTCGAAGTCTACAACCTCAACGCTCTTGATAGAGTTCTTAGCAAGGATAGCTGCGGGACCACCGATAGAGCCGAGGTAGAAGCCACCGTTAGCCTTACAAGCGTCGGTAACCTGCTGTGAGCGGTTGCCCTTAGCTACCATGACCATAGAGCCACCAGCCTTCTGGAAGAGGTCTACGTATGAGTCCATACGACCTGCGGTAGTAGGGCCAAATGAACCTGATGCCATACCCTGTGGAGTCTTTGCAGGACCTGCGTAATATACAGGGTGGTTCTTGAAGTAGTCTGGCATAGGCTTACCCTCGTCAAGCATCTGCTTGATGCGTGCGTGAGCTATATCGCGAGCTACAACGAGTGTACCTTTGAGGTTGAGACGAGTCTTGATAGGATACTTCGAAAGAATCTCACGTACCTTATCCATACCCTCATCAAGGTCGATATCTACTGCTGGCGACATTGCTGGTGCCTGGGCAGGAAGGAAGCGCGCTGGATTCTTCTCCAACTGCTCGATGAAGATACCCTCTGGGGTAATCTTAGCCTTGATATTACGATCCGCAGAGCAGCTTACACCAATAGCAACAGGGCAAGATGCAGCGTGACGTGGAGCACGGATAACACGCACATCGTGAACGTAGTACTTACCACCAAACTGAGCGCCAAGACCAATCTCCTGGCAGATCTTCTGCACCTTAGCCTCCCACTCCAAGTCACGGAAGCAGCGACCGCCCTCGTTACCAGATGTTGGAAGCTCGTCGAGGTAGCCCGCAGAGGCCTTCTTCACGGTTGAAAGACACATCTCAGCAGATGTACCACCGATACAGATAGCAAGGTGGTATGGAGGGCAAGCAGATGTACCGAGGTCGAGGATATGCTTCTTAATGAAGGCTGTCAACGACTCCTCGTTCAACAACGCCTTTGTTTGCTGGTAGAGGAAGGTCTTATTTGCAGAGCCACCACCCTTAGTGATGAACAAGAACTCATACTCCATACCAGGGTGACCACCATAGATATCAATCTGTGCAGGGAGATTAGTTGCCGAGTTCTTCTCCTCGGTCATAGTGAAAGGCACAACCTGAGAGTAGCGCAAGTTACGCTCCTTGTATGTCTCATATACACCACGTGAGATGCACTCTGCATCGTTAGCACCTGTATATACATCCTCGCCCTTATGACCGATACAGATGGCAGTACCTGTATCCTGGCAAGTAGGAAGCTCTCCCTCGGCAGCTACGCACTGGTTCATAAGCATAGTGTATGCCACGAACTTGTCGTTATCGGTAGCCTCTGGATCCTCAAGGATGTTAGCAAGCTTCTGGAGGTGTGAAGCACGCAAGTAGAACGACACGTCTGCGTATGCCTCCTTAGCCAAAAGTTCAAGACCCTTAGGGTCGACCTTCAAAATCTTGCGACCGTCGCACTCAACGACCTTAACATAGTCCTTCGTAAGAAGGCGGTACTCAGTCTTATCCTGCTGGATAGGGAATGGTTCCTGATAGATAAATTCAGCCATAATAACTTTTAAGTTTTTATTGTTTGATTATAAGTTTTCGATAAATGCCTTGATACCAAATACAAATACCACGGATACCAACACAGGGCAAACGTAGCGCAACAAGAAGCGGATTACAGGGTATGTCTTCTTATCGATACCACCCTCGGCCGTAAGCTCAGCCTTCATATCCTCCCTCTTCCAGATCCAACCTACGAAAATAGCGGTCATAATACCAAGCAATGGCAACATAACAATCGCCGTGAAGTTGTCGAGTAGGTCAAATACATTCATACCTGCAAGGGTAAAACCACTCCAATCGCCCAACGACAATGATGCCACAGTAGAGAGGGCAAACGTTGCGATGGTGACGATAACAGCACCCTTGTTACGCGACATACCACGTTTCTCCACAAAATACGATGTTACAGCCTCGTGCATAGAGATTGTTGACGAGAGAGCAGCAAGACCAAGCAAAAGGAAGAAGAGCGTAGCCCACACATTACCCATAGGCATCGATGAGAATACCTTAGGCATAGCTACGAATGCCAACTGAGGACCTGCCGCATCCTCAACACCTGCTGAGAAGATGATAACAGCAGCAATAAGAGCTACGACCGTATCCAACGACACTACGCTAATCGCCGTACCCGCAATCTTAGTTCCATCCTTAAAGTATGAGCCATAGATAAGCATCGCACCCATACCTACCGACAAGGTGAAGAATGCCTGACCCATAGCATCGAGGAAGGTCTTACCCGTAACCTTCGAGAAGTCTGGGGTAAAGACATTAACCAACGCCTCACGACCATCTGGCAACCACAACGAATATACTGCCAACACCACAAGAATGGCAAAGAGCAGTGGCATCATCACCTTCGACGCCTTCTCGATACCACCCTGCACACCACCAACAATGATAAAGTGGTTCAACAAGATGAAGATATAGGTAAAAATCAAAGGTTTCCACGTTGCCGTAGTAAATGCTGAGAAGAAGCCACCGAAGTCGCCACCGATACTATTTGTAGCTGAGGCGAGGGTATAGTTTAGCGTCCAGCCCGAAATTACGAAGTAGTATCCCATAATCAGGAATACCGATATGATACCCATAGCACCAAGCCAACCCCAGCCCTTGCGAATCTTCGAGTAGGCATCAATAGGGTTACACTTAGAGTTATGACCCACGGCAAACTCCGCTACAAGGAGCGGTAGACCCAAGAAGAGGATACAGCCCAAGTAGATAAGGATAAAGGCACCTCCACCATTCTCCGAGGTGATATATGGGAATCTCCAAATATTACCAAGACCTATCGCCGAGCCCGCAGCCGCAAGTATCGCAGCGAACTTACCGCCGAAACCGCCTCGTTTTGCTGTCTGTTCCATAGAATTTCTAACCTATTAATGTTACACTTACTTTATCAATCTTTCCGCCCAACGGAGGTGCAATCTTTGCCACCGTGCACTCCACTTCCACAATCTGTGGAAAGGTCTCCTTCACAGCCTCGATGATGTTCGATGCCGCAGCCTCAATGGTGCGCTGTGTACGTTGCATCGTGCGCTCCACAATCTCGAATACCGTGAGGTAGTTCACCGCCTGGGTGACATCATCGCTCTTAGGCAAATCGCCCAGAGGTGTGCGTATCGCCAAATCAACACGAAAGCGGTTACCCACCTGCTGTTCGAGGTCGTAGCAGCCGTGAAAGGCACGAACATAGATACCGTCGAGGCGTATGGTATATAACTTTTCCACTACTCAACAGTAATAAGGAAGTAGTTCTTCTTGCCCTTCTGCACCAAGAGGTACTTACCAGCGATTAGGTCGCTCTCCGCAACCTCGCGCATAGCATCTGCAACCTTCTCCTTGTTGAGCTGCACACCGCCACCCTGCACCATCTTACGGCACTCGCCCTTAGATGGGAAGACCTTGCACAACTCTGCCACCACATCTACGAATGGCTTGCCGAGGTCGGTGCGAGAGATAGTAAACTGTGGTACACCCTCAAATACCTGCAAGAGTGTAGCCTCATCCAACGAGCGCAACGCCTCAGAGGTAGCGTTACCAAAGAGGATGTTTGATGCTGCCTGAGCCTTCTCCAACTCCTCCTTAGAGTGAATCATCGTTGTAACCTCCTCAGCAAGACGCTTCTGCAACACGCGCAAGTGTGGTGCCTCGTCATGCTCAGCGATCAAATTTTCAACAGTCTCGCGGTCAAGCAATGTGAAGATCTTGATATAGCGCTTAGCATCGTCGTCGCTAACGTTCAACCAGAACTGATAGAACTTATATGGCGATGTATAGCGAGCATCGAGCCAGACGTTACCCGACTCTGTCTTACCGAACTTCGTACCATCAGCCTTAGTGATAAGAGGACAAGTGATAGCAAAGGCTTCAGCCTCAGAGCCAAGCTTACGACGGATAAGCTCAGTACCTGTGGTAATGTTACCCCACTGGTCTGCACCACCGAGCTGAACTTTGCAGTTGTACTCGTTGTAGAGGTGCAAGAAGTCGTAGCCCTGCAATAGCTGATATGTAAACTCTGTAAACGACATACCGTCGCCCTCGCCATTAAAACGCTTCTTCACAGAGTCCTTAGCCATCATATAGTTCACGGTGATACACTTACCGATGTCACGTGCGAAATCGAGGAACGAGAACTCCTTCATCCAATCGTAGTTGTTAACCAACAAAGCGTGGTTGTCTGCCGTAGAGTCGAAGTCGATAAGCTTTGCCAACTGATTCTTGATAGCCTCCTGGTTGTGACGCAATGTAGCCTCATCCAACAAGTTACGCTCCTGCGACTTACCCGATGGGTCGCCAATCATACCCGTAGCACCACCAATAAGGGCGATAGGACGGTGACCACACATCTGGAAGTGCTTCAAAATCATAACACCCACAAGGTGACCAATATGTAGTGAGTCGGCTGTTGGGTCGATACCCAAGTATGCTGTTGTCATCTCCTTCTGCAACTGCTCCTTAGCACCTGGCATAATGGTATGAATCATACCACGCCACTCAAGTTCCTGAACAAAATCCTTAATCATTGTCTATAATCTTTAATTTTTCAATTTATACTCTATTTCGATTGACCCTCGGGTTACTCGGCATCAAGCTCCAAGGTCTCTATCATCTCCTTCAAACGATCATTCTTCTCCATAAGATGGCGCAACCTATCTTCAAGGGTTATTGGGCGCGATATTCTCACGCGCTCGTTCACCGCAACCACAATCTCGATAAGTCCCACAGCACCGCTATACTCAGCAAATATCTTCTGCAACTCAGCCTTGTCGTGCATAATATCCGACGCAAGCTGCTCCGATGGGACACTCACCCTAACAACATTACCATCTACCTCCATAGCATCGAAGAAGACACCATAACGCTGTCGTGTGCGTGTTAGGGCATCGATAATATGCTCCTTGGCCAACATTATCTTCTCCTGACAAGCTGGATCTATCGCCGACACCACATTTTTGGACTCCGCCTCCGCCTCGGCAATGAGCTCTGTGGCGGTCTTAGCCCCACCGCCCAAGAGGTTGTTCAACGAGAGACCACCCACCCTTTGCTTTAAGGTCGCGGGGCGCGCAGGGCGCTGCTCCTCACTCTTTGCCACCTCCGCAGGCTTCGCCTCAGGCTTTGCTACCGCCGAAGCTATACTTTGCATAGGGGCAGGCGCTGGCTGCTGTTGTGGCTGTGGCTGCTGTACGGGCTGTTTTGGCTCTACACGCTGCACAGATTGTGCTGGTTGTGGCTGTGCAGGCGCAGGCGCAGCTAACTCCGGCAGGGCAAAATTCGTATCGAACGTCAGCCCCTCAATGTCATCTGCTACCTCTTCATTTTTTTTTTGACCGAGACCCGCAATCTTCATAAGTCCCAGCTCCACAAGCAATCGTTGATTTGACGATTGTCGTATCTTTCCGTCTGCCTCCGTGAGCAACGATATTGCATTAAAGAGGAATCCCTCCTCGCACCTCTGTGCCTGCTGCTTATATCGCTCCACAAGCGTTCCGGTAAACTCTACAAGCCCCACGGCAGGACCCTTTGCCATCAACAAATCGCGAAGATGGGCATTGAGACCCGAGATAAAGACCTGAGGTGAGAAACCACGAGCCAAGATATTATCAAAGAGCATCAACGCCTCAATATACTTACCCTCAAGGAGCAAATCTGTTGCCGAGAAGTAAGTATCATAGTCCAAAACGTTGAGCGTAGCCGCAACATCCTTATAGTTGAGATTAGTACCGCAGAACGACACCGCCTTATCAAACATCGAGAGGGCATCACGCATACCGCCATCTGCCTTATGGGCAATAAGGTTAAGTGCCTCGTCATCGGCTGTCACACCCTCTTTATCGGCAATATAGCGCAAATACTCCACACCATCCTCAACCTTGATGCGATTGAAGTCGTAGATCTGGCATCGTGACAAGATGGTAGGGATAATCTTATGCTTCTCGGTGGTTGCAAGGATGAAAATAGCGTGACGTGGCGGCTCCTCCAAAGTTTTAAGAAAGGCATTGAACGCCGCAGCCGAGAGCATATGCACCTCGTCGATAACAAACACCGAGTAGCTACCCTGCTGTGGGATGATACGCACCTGCTCAATGAGGTTACGAATATCATCCACCGAGTTATTAGATGCAGCATCCAACTCGTGAACATTCAACGAGCGACCCTCATTAAAGGAGCGACACGACTCGCACTCGTTACACGCCTCGCCACCCTGCGGATTAAGGCAGTTAATCGCCTTGGCGAAGATACGAGCACATGTCGTCTTACCCACACCGCGAGGTCCGCAGAAAAGGTAAGCGTGCGCAAGCTGTCCACGCTCTATTGCATTTTTCAATGTCGAAGTAATATGTCGCTGACCCACAACCGAAGCAAAGGTTGCAGGGCGATACTTACGTGCTGAAACTATAAAATTCTCCATAACTCGACAAAGATAGCAATTTTTTTCGCACGCGATACGCACGCACGCGGAAATTTTTTATTCACTTGTGCGTTTATTGCAATAAAGCACTATCTTTGCGGTGTTAACAGCAACTTATGACTATGAGAAAATTTAACATATTATTAGTCCTTTTTGCCACACTTATTTTTGGCAATTTCAGCTATGCTCAGCAGAGCACAAATAACGGTTTCAACCTTATTGTCGTGGGCGACTCGCAACCACAAACCAAGAAGCAACTCAACGAGTTAGAGGGGGTTATAATTCCACAGATTGCGGCTATCGTCGAGGAGTATCGCGCTACGGGCTACCCCACCGCCATACTTATTACGGGCGATGTGGTTTGGGACACAACGAAATTTCTTCCTCGCGTAAAGCGCGCCTTCGAGAGTCTCGGAGTACCCGTGTATGCCGTTATCGGCAACCACGACCACAACAAATATCACCGCTACAACGAGGAGCGTGCCGAACGTAAATTTATCGAGACCTTTGGTTCTCGAAATATCAGTTTTATGCTTGGCGAGACCCTATTTTTAACCTTCGACAATATCGGCTTCGAACGCCATTACAAGGAGGATATTGATAGCAAACAGCTTGTATGGTTGGCAGAAATCATCGAGCAAACACCCGAAAATCAGCGCATTGCAATATGTATGCACGCCCCAGCAACAGACTTCAATAATGGCGGTCTAAATTCCTACATAAAGCCCCTAGTAAGCATCGTGGGCAATCGCGAAGTCCATTTCATCACGGGTCATCGCCATCACCACGGCACGGCAGACATTAGCGATAAGATGATTGAGCATAACGTAGCGCAGGTAAACGGCAACCTATGGTATGCCCCTATCTGCTCGGACGGCACACCACGTGGAGTATTCTGCATCGAGGAGCGCGAGGGGGCGTGGCAATGGCATCACCGCATCCTCGGCAAGAGCTTCAACGAGCCACTTATTATATGGAGCGAGGGCGAGGTTCAGGGACACGAAGATTATGTGGTTGTAAAGGTCGTTGGCTGGGACGATAAATGGAGCGTCGAGTGGCAGGAGAATGGTATTAATATGGGGGCTATGGAGCAAATCTCGATTCTCGACCCAGACTATATCTATTACGTTGAGAATGAGGCCAAATACGCAAAGAAATATATGGAGCGTCTCCGCAAATCTGCATGCCCTAAAAACCACTATTTCCGCTGTAAGCGCACAGCTGAAAATAGCGAAATTACCATTATCGCTACCGACCGCTTTGGTCGCCAATTCACAACGTCGACAAAGTAGCGTCACACAAATAACAAGGGGCTGACTAAAAAGAAATTTAGCCAGCCCCTAAGAGAGTGAATAAAAAGATGTAGTTTTAGGCTTAAGTTCCTTTTCACCGCTCACGCTCGGCATAGTCCGCAAGCGGTCTCTGCTCTCGCTTACTCGCGGCGTTGCGAAGCCCGAAAAAGCGGAGTTTACTGAGCGTAAATGAGCATTCCCAGGGCAAGCGCATTTGTTGAGAGAATAGTGCAGATACTTTCGCTCGGCGAATTTCGAGGCGATGGGCTGTACTTAGGCGTACTGCCCATTGATGAGATAATTCGTTAGAGGAAGTAGATGCGCTGTTATATCAACAAAGAACAACAAAATACACTTTTTATTCACTCTCCTATTTTATATAAGGTCATATTACTTACGAGAAGGACGAACTACGCGACGCTTAGCCGATAACAGACTCACCTCGCCGTATGTCTCGAAGTAGGCTGTACAGCTACCCGAAATTGTCAAACCCTTAGCCTCCTTGAACGTGAATGATGCAGTGTGATTACCCGCGCCATCGTCTACAATTTTGAGGTTTCCAGAGACTATTGGAGCCTGACCTACAACATCATAACCATCGTAGCAGTAGTACCAAGACCACCAATTTTTTTCATCACCATCAGCAAAGCCTGGCAATGCCATACGCGCCTTGTTTAGGTCAGAAGATATTGGGAACTCTCCCACAGGCATCGCGCCAATAGGTGTCAATATCTCCATCACAAGGCTATGACCTGTATCATAGTCAATATAGAGCAACCACATATCCTTGCCTATAACGTAGTAATCGCCATAAGGCTCAGCATATAGCGAAGCCGCCTCAGATGGAATTTCAAGATTCTCCGTAAGGGTTGACAACTCAGCCGATATGTCATTTCCCTTGAAGAGAGTCTTGTTATCCACACTGTTTTTAAGGGTATAGAAACGATATTTCTTATTATCTGCACCAACCAACTCCGCAGTGATAAGACCTTTTTCAACAGCAACCTTACCGCTCTTAAAATAGATCTTCTGATTAGCAGCATTGCACAAATAGCTATACTCTGCACCCAAAGAGCCTGCCTCGCCACTGTTTTCCGCATCAAGGCTATAAACTCCCTCTGGCACACTGAACTTCACATTATACTGCGCCGATGACTCCGAAGAGTACAAGTCGAGGAACAGATACTGATTACCATCTACAACACACTCCTCACCTGTAACAATATCGAAAGCAGACTCCGCAGAAGAGAGGGCAATACGATAATTGTAATCACAGAAATTAGAGTTGCCATGGTAGATGCCAGATAGATACTGCAACAACTCCTCATCGGCAGCCTGATTTACAAGCACATTAGCCTCAAACTTACCATAGGTAACCACAACCTCTGCACTACGAGGCTCAACGCTCTGATTAGCCTCTACAACAAGACGAATCTGGTTTGGTGTTGCATCAAATGCATCACTTTCTGCAATCCATTCGGCATCTGTAGCAACCTCCACAGATAGAGTCTCGTCAGGATTGGTTATGGCATAGGTGATAACACACTCACCACCCTTAGCCGTGAACTCCATAACACTCTCTGATGTAAGCTGGAATTCGATTTCTGGTTGCTCTGGCACAATAGGTGTTGGCTCTGGCTTTTGTGGCTTATCATCCGCAAACCACTCCTCACAAGAGACCATCGTCATAGCACAAAGTGCCAACAAATAGAGAAACTTTTTCATAATCGAGAGTATTTATTTTACGTTATTATTCATGCTTTGCACACAAATATACAAAATAATCCGCAGATTACACCATCCACAGAGCACTTTTATCAAATATTCCTGAAAACAGAACTATTTTGCATTACTGCGCGAGGTAAAGTACAACCCTGCAAATGCTATCGCAGCATTGAGTATAAGTATCTCATAACTAAACTCATAACCGCCAAACCAAGCCTTAGAGTGCGAGGCTACAACATAGCTTAGCAGAGGTGATAGAATAGATACAACAGGTATTGCCCAACTACGCAACGAGCGCTTTGTGAGTAGTCCGAAACTAAACAGCGCCAGCAGCGGTCCGTAGGTATAGCTCGCCATCGTAAAGATAAGCGTTATAGCGCCACCCTCGCTCCACCTGCCAAAGCAGATGATAATCGCCGTCATCACGAGTGCCACAAAGGTGTGCACCCATCTGCGATAGCGTGCTATGGTAGCGCCACCCTCTACGGTAGTTGCATCGTAGCGCTTGCGTAGTTTGAGAATATCAATCGTAAAGGATGTCGTAAGCGCCGTAAGCGCCGAACCCGCAGAGGAGTATGTCGAGGCAACAAGACCGAGCAAAAACAGAACTCCCGCAATGGCAGGAAGTCCGCACTCGATAGCCACAAAACCAAACAGGTCATCGCCACGCTCCACGCCAACACCCTGAGTACCAACATACAAATATAGCAACGCACCAAGCAACAGGAAGAGTGTAATAACCACAATCTGCACAACGATGGAGCTGAGCAAGCCACGCTGCGCATCCTCCTTGCTACGACACGATAACACCGTCTGCATCATATCCTGATCAAGCCCCGTCATCGCAATAACAAGGAATGCTCCCGACACAAACTGCTTCCAGAAGTATCGTCTATCAAGCGGGTTATCCATAAACATCACCTGCGAATAGTCGCTCACCTCAATAGCCCTCACAGCACCTCCAAAATCAAAATCCAAAGCCCTGATAACAAGCACTATGCAGACAACGATGCTACACACCATAATGATAGTTTTAAGCATCTCGACCCACACCACCGACCGAACACCGCCGCGGCGTGTATAGAGCCACACGAAAAACATCATTATCAGCGCATTGACACCAAACGGCACGCCCAGCTTATCGTAGAGCAATCCCTGTAACACCACACATATAACGAGGGCTCGCAGCGAGGCAGACAATATCTTTGCTACAAAGAAAAACCAAGCGCCCGTACTACACGCCACAGCACCAAAGCGCTTGTCAAGGTACTCATACAGCGACACCACGCCCATACGATAGTAGAGCGGAACAAGAACAAGGGCTATAACGACATAGCCCACAAAGAAGCCCGCGCATGTTTGCAGATAGGAGAAGCCATCCGCCGCCACCGTGCCCGGCACAGAGATATAGGTTACGCCCGACATCGCAGCACCCACCATAGCGATAGAGGCAACAACACGATGTGTGGCACGACCACCCGTAAAGAATGTACTATTATCTGTATTTCGCGAGGCGCGCCACGCTACCACAAAGAGCAACGCGATATAACCTACAATGGTTAATACGATAGCGCCTACACTCATATATATTATAGATTATATGTCTTGCAATAGCGCGCCACGGCATCAGCAATACGCTCGCCATCCAAAGCTGCAGAGACAATACCGCCAGCATAACCAGCACCCTCACCCGCAGGGAAGAGTCCATCTATCTGCGTATGCATCAATGTGATAGGGTCACGAGGAATACGCACTGGTGTCGAGGTACGCGACTCCACACCCACCACGATAGCCTCATCCGAGACAAAGCCCTTCATCCTACGACCAAACGTAGCGATACCACTACGCAGGCGCTCGCCAATAACCTCAGGCATCCACTTATCAAGACGCGAAGGGGTCAAACCAGGGATATATGATGTGCGAGGCAACGAGTTTGAAGCCCTGCCCGCCACAAAGTCTGAGACACGCTGCGCAGGGGCAATCTGCTTATCGCCACTATGCTCCCTTGCAAGCTCCTCGAAGAGCTGCTGATAGCGCAATCCCGCCAACTCACCCCACTGCTCACGCAGGTAGGCAAAGTCCTCAAGACGCACCTCCGTAACAAGACCTGAGTTTGCAAATGCCGAGTTACGACCACTTGGCGACATACCATTAACCACCGACTGCGTAGTATCGGTCATCGCAGGCACAATAAAACCTCCGGGGCACATACAAAAGGAGTAAACGCCACGCCCCGCCTCCTGGCTTACAAGCGAATAGCTCGCCGCAGGAAGCCACTCACCGCGCTCCTCACGGTGATACTGAATGCTGTCGATAAGCCTCTGCGGATGCTCGATACGCACACCCATAGCAAAGGGCTTTGCCTCGATAGCCACACCCGAGGCGTGCAACAACTCATAAATATCGCGTGCCGAGTGTCCCGTAGCAAGAACTACGGCTGCACCCTCGATAGTGTTATCTCCAACCTTTACGCCAGTGATGCGATTGTTCTTAATCACAAAGCCCGAAACACGACTCTCGAACATAACCTTACCACCGTGCTCGGTGATCGTGCGGCAGATATTCGAGATAATGCGAGGCAACTTATCGGTACCGATATGCGGATGTGCCTCAAAGAGAATATTTGGATTAGCGCCGTGCCATACAAGGGTTTGCAACGCCTTATTGTAGTCGCCACGCTTCTTACTGCGCGTGAAGAGCTTACCATCGGAGAACGTTCCCGCGCCACCCTCACCAAAGGCGTAGTTCGAATCAGGGTTGACGCTACCGCCACGATTAATCTGCGCAATATCGTGCTTACGCGATAATACCGACTTACCGCGCTCCAAAAGTATCGGCTTAAAGCCCAACTCTATAAGGTGCAACGAGGCAAACAAACCCGCAGGACCAGAGCCCACAACAACCACCTCAGTGCCATTCTCCACCATCGGATAGTCGAAGTGCAAAGGCGCTGGCTGCGGCTCCTTGTCGATGTATATCTCCAACGAAAGATTAACCTTAGCCATACGCTGACGCGCGTCTATCGAGCGTTTGACAACACGCGCAAGGGCAATCTCACTCTGACGAATACCCAGCTGTTGCGCTGCACGCGCTATGTAGAAACTCTGATCTGCCGCCTGCTTGGGCGATAGCTGTAAGGTTATAATCTTTGGCATAACATTCGCATTTTCAGCCCATTACACACAAAACAACACGTAATAGAGCATATTCAAAAGACAAAAGTATGAAAAATTTTCAAGAAAATCGTAAATAAAGTTGCATACTTTATAAAAAGTATATATCTTTGCACCGCAAATGATAGCTCGGAGGAGTGATTCAGATGCAAGATCCTGCGGACATGGTGTAATTGGTAGCCACGTCAGACTTAGGATCTGATGCCGAGAGGCGTGGGGGTTCGAGTCCCTTTGTCCGCACAAGGTGAAAGAGCAGAACGATGGTTCTGCTCTTTTTTTTGTGCGTACAAAGGGACTCAGACTGACTGTGGCGGCTCGGCAATAGTTTCGGGTGCGCAGTTGCTATGCAACCTACGAAAAGTAGATGGTGGATAGTTCTATGAGCAAGCTCCCTTCTATCCACCATCTACCTTTCCGACCTTTGGTCGTTGCGCCCCCTCTTAACTATTGCTCTCGCTCTGCTGACCGTAGTTCGAGTCTTAGGTGTACAGCCCTATCGTATGCGTTTTGACAATCTCGTAAAGGGGCAGCTAACTCATCAGATGACATTGCCTTATCTGTCGCAAAAATAGGGGGCTGACTAAAAAGTAATTTAGCTAATTATCTTAAACCAAAAGCGCCTCTTTTTGCATCATTACCTAAAAAATTGGGTTGCTCAAAACAGAGAGCAACCCAATTTTATTGTTAATCGCCTGCGATTAGAATGCCTTGCCGATGCCAAGGAAGTCCTCAGCCTTCAATGCTGCGCCACCGATAAGACCACCATCTACATTCTCCTTAGAGAAGATCTCGCCAGCGTTAGATGGCTTGCAAGAGCCACCGTAGAGGATCGCGCACTCCTCAGCTGCTGCGCCGAACTTCGTGCGCAATACCTCGCGGATATATGCGTGAATCTCCTCAGCCTGCTCTGCGGTAGCAGTCTTGCCTGTGCCGATAGCCCAAACAGGCTCGTAGGCGATAACAAGCTTCTTAAACTGCTCCTCTGTAAGGTTGAACACTACCTCCTCGAGCTGCTGCTTGCACACCTCGAAGTGGCGACCTGCCTCACGCTCTTCGAGGTTCTCACCAACGCAGTAGATAGGAATAAGGTTATTCTCGTATGCGCGAGCCATCTTCTTATTCAATGTCTCCGATGTCTCGCCATAGTACTGACGGCGCTCTGAGTGACCCAAGATAACGTACTCGCAACCGAGGGCAGCAATCATCTCTGCCGATACCTCGCCGGTATATGCGCCCTTAGTCTCTGTTGCGCAGTCCTGAGCGCCAACAGCGATATTTGTACCTTTGAGAGTCTCCACAACACTCTGCAAATGTGTGAATGGAGGGCATACGATGAAGTTCACCGAGTCGCAAACCTCGCCCTTACCAGCAGCAACACCCTTTGCAAGTGCCACACCCTCCTGAGGGAGTGTGTTCATCTTCCAGTTACCTGCTACAATCTTCTTTCTCATATAGTTACTTTATAATTTAGTTATTTTGATTATATGAGGGCTGCGTATAACGCGACGATTACCCTCGGTTTGAACTTGTAAGAAATCTTTACAAGTTGACTCTGCGCACAACTCTTTACTACTATATATAGCTGTCGTTTTCCTGTATCTCTTGTTACGCCTCCTTCTGTGCCTCAATCCAAGCCTTTACATCAGCCGTAGGTAAGCCGAGCTTATTCTTCTTATTAAAGCCGCAGAGGTCGTTAAAGAGCTTCATACCACCGGTCTGGGCGGTGTTTTTGAATGCTTCAAGGGTGATATAACCCATCTTCTGGATAACTGCCACCCACTCCTGAGGGATGCCAGCCTCGGTGTATACCTCCTCAGCGTCGGCAACAACCTTCTTCTCTGGGCGCATTGTTGGGAAGAACAATACATCCTGGATAGAGGTTTCGCCGGTCATAAACATTGTAAGGCGGTCGATACCGATACCCATACCTGAGCAAGATGGCATACCATACTCCAATGCGCGAACAAAGTCCATATCGATAGTCATAGCCTCGTCATCACCCTTCTCCGAGAGTCGCATCTGCTCCTGGAAGCGCTCAAGCTGGTCGATAGGGTCGTTAAGCTCTGAGTATGCGTTACATAGCTCCTTACCATTTACGAACAACTCGAAACGCTCGGTAAGCTCGTCGTTGTCGCGGTGGCGCTTACATAGTGGCGACATCTCGATAGGATAGTCGGTCACAAAGGTAGGCTGCACAAGGTGCTCCTCGCAATACTGACCAAAGATAGCATCAATAAGCTTGCCCTTACCCATCGTATCGTCGATCTCCACATTAAGGCGCTTACAAGCCTCACGAAGCTGCTCCTCAGACTGACCTGTAATGTCGTAGCCGGTCTTCTCCTTGATAGCATCGGTCATTGTAACGCGACGGAATGGTGCCTTGAACGAGATAGTCTTGCCATCGAGCACAACATCGGTAGTGCCGTTAACAGCCATTGCTACACGCTCAAGCATCTGCTCGGTAAACTCCTGCATCCAGATATAATCCTTGTATGCAACGTATATCTCCATACAAGTGAACTCTGGGTTGTGAGTGCGGTCCATACCCTCGTTACGGAAGTTCTTACCGAACTCGTAAACACCATCGAAGCCACCCACGATAAGACGCTTCAAATAGAGCTCAGTAGCTATTCGCATATAGAAGTCGATATCGAGGGCGTTGTGGTGTGTGATAAATGGACGCGCCGCAGCACCACCAGGGATAGGCTGCAAAATAGGAGTCTCCACCTCCAAGTAGCCACGCTCGTTGAAGAAGTCGCGCATAGTCTGCATAATCTTCGCGCGCTTAACGAATGTCTCCTTTACGTGTGGGTTAACCACAAGGTCGAGGTAACGCTGACGATAGCGCACCTCAGGGTCTGTCAAAGCATCGAATGTCTGACCATCCTTCTGCTTAACAACAGGCAATGGGCGCACCGACTTCGAGAGCACGGTAAACTTCTGGCAGTGTACCGACAATTCACCCGTGTTGGTGTGGAAAGCAAAGCCCTCAACGCCGATGAAATCACCAATATCAAGAAGTTTCTTAAATACGGTGTTGTATAGTGTTGGGTCGCCCTCTGGGCAGATATCATCGCGGCGGATATATACCTGAATACGACCTGTTGCATCCTGCAACTCGAAGAATGATGCCGAACCCATAATACGGCGACTCATAATACGACCAGCTATAGATACCTGCTGGAAGTTGCCCTTCTCGGGGTCGAACTGCTCGGCAATCTCACGCGCTGAGGCATTTACCTCGAAACGAGCTGCTGGGTATGGGTTGATACCAAGCTCGCGCAACGCGTTGAGCGACTGACGACGTAATACCTCCTGTTCACTAAGTTCAATACTCATAATATCTATTTTTTGAATTAAATTTCTAAGTGGGCAAAGTTACAAATAATTTTTGAAATATGAGCAATATACCTATGTAATAATGCGAACTGCAGACATAAGTGCATATATTTCTCCGAAATGGCTAAACATCGGAGTTTGCACGTTTGAAAATAATTGCTTATTAGTAATAGTTAAAAGGCTCTGCCTTTTTTGAATGTGGGTTCAGATGGGTTCAGATGAGTTCAGATGAGTTCAGATGAGTATAAAAATCATAATCGCCCTTAATCGCCCTTAACAACCCTTAATCTCCCTTAAAAACCCTTAAAAACCTTTAACAACCCTTTCACTTTTCACTTTATCAGGTCGTCATCTAATTTTTCTCCACAAATAGAGCTATTATTGAGAAAGTTTATATATCTTTGTATGATTGTATATTGATAGTTGAATTTAAGATTAGACTAATAACATATAAAAACTCCCTATTTATGGAAAACAACAAGCTTCAGCGCGCAGCGGACAACATCCGTATCTTGGCAGCTTCAATGGTTGAGAAGGCAAAGTCGGGACACCCAGGCGGTGCTATGGGTGGCGCAGATTTTATCAACGTACTCTACACCGAGTTCTTGCGCTACGACCCAGACAACATGGCGTACCCACACCGCGACCGTATGTTCCTCGATCCAGGTCATATGTCGCCTATGCTCTACGCCGTGCTTTCGTTGGCTGGCAACTACTCGACTGAGGATTTGCAGTCGTTGCGTCAGTGGGGCAGCGTAACCCCTGGTCACCCAGAGGTTGATGTTATGCGTGGTGTTGAGAACACCTCTGGCCCTCTTGGTCAGGGTCACGCTATGGCTCTCGGTGCTGCTATCGCTGAGCGCTTTATGGTGGCTCGCTTTGGTGAGTGGATGGCGCACAAGACATACGCCTTTATCTCTGACGGTGCTATCCAGGAGGAGATTTCGCAGGGCGTAGGTCGTGTTGCTGGTCACCTCGGTCTCTCAAACTTCATTATGTACTACGACTCGAACAATGTACAGCTCTCGACAAAGTGTGATGAGGTTGACACTGAGGATATTGAGATGAAATATAAGGCTTGGAATTGGAATGTTATCACCGTAAATGGTCAGTCTATCGACGAGATTCGTGTCGCTTTGAAGGCTGCGAATGCAGAGACTGAGCGTCCAACACTTATCATCGGTAAGACAATCATGGGCTATGGTGCTCGCAAGGCTGATGGCTCATCATTCGAGAATATGGTATCTACACACGGTCAGCCACTTACAGCTGCGGGTGCAGACATCGCTGCTACAATCAAGAATCTCGGTGGTAACCCTGAGGAGCCATTTGCAGTATTCGAGGAGTCTAAGGAGGTATATGCTGCACGTCGTGAGGAGTTGCGCGCGTGGGCTAAGCAGATGCAGGCTACTGAGGCTGAGTGGCGTAAGGCTAACCCTGCGCTTGCAGAGAAGATGGATAACTTCTACTCTGGCAAACTCCCAGAGATCGACTACTCGGCTAT
>JAZOSJ010000142.1:0-11997 GCA_045657045.1 Alistipes sp. | reverse complement strand
TCCCTCGTAGCGGGTCATCTTCCAGAGCATAGGTGTAATCTCCTCTTTGAGAGCCTCCTCAATAGCCTCAGTGTAGGCTTGTTTATCTTTTTTCTTGCCTATTCTTGCGAGTTCATTATCAAGGTCTTTCATGCGCTCTGCTGCCTCCAAAGCAAGTGGGTAGACCTTCTTTACGGCGCGCACCATACGCTGATAACTCTTTAGATCACGACCACGCTTAAAGATTCTTACCTCCGAGAGGTGTACGCACATTGTTGAGTCACCACGACTATCCACCTCCCAATAGACACTACGCACGCCCCTTAGAGGTCGCCAGCGTTGTGCATCGGCAGTATCTGCTCCTGTGAGTAGAAATACCACCAAAAGTAATATGGATAGAAGTCGTTTCATACTACAAAAGTAACGATAATTACAATAATAAGTTGTACATAGCCAATAATTTTTTACCTTTGCCTAAGAATTTAACACTTAATAGATATGTTGGAGATTGGATTAAAGCACCAAAGCGTTATGCGTGTTATGGAGGGTAACACCGCAGAGTTTATTGGATCGGGTGATATGGCGGTGCTTGCAACGCCAGCTATGGTAGCGCTCATGGAGAATGCTGCGATGCTTGCCGTAGCTCTCAAACTCGAAGAGGGCGAGACAACCGTAGGCTCTATGATTTCGACCACCCACCTCAAACCATCAAAGGTTGGCAATACCGTGAGCGCCATCGCAGAGCTTACTGCAATCGAGGGTCGCAAGCTCACATTTAAGATTTCGGCATACGATGGCGAGACTCTTATTGGCGAGGGCGAGCATATTCGTTTTATCGTTAATCGCGAAAAATTTTTGAGTAAGCTATAAGAGAGATTTTGAACATCCAAAATTTTGTTGTTTCAAAACTTTACACTATATTTGCACCCGCTTACGAGCAACGATTGAGCTATGGTGTAATGGTAACACAGCAGATTTTGGTTCTGTTATTCTGAGTTCGAATCTCGGTAGCTCAACCACAAAGCCTTCCGAGGCAATAAAAAGATCCGATAGGTGAACAACTTATCGGATTTTTTCATATCTTTGGGTCGCTAATAATATATTGTATGGCATTTCCTATTGAGAATAAGCTTGTGGTGGCAGTCTCGTCATCTGCCCTATTTGACCTTACCGAGTCAGACAGAGTATATAACGAGTGTGGTTTAGAGGAGTATCGTCGTTACCAAGAGGAGAACATCGACAACCCTTTGGATAAAGGTGTTGCATTCCCTTTTGTAAAGCGTTTGTTGAGCTTCAACGAGATTTTCCCCAATGAGCAACCTGTGGAGGTTGTCTTACTTTCGCGCAACTCCCCTGAGACTGGCTTACGCGTATTTCGCACCATCAAGCACTACGGACTCAATATTTCGCGAGCTTCGTTCTTCTCTGGTGAGTCGCCATACAAGTATCTTCCAGCCTTCAACGCTTCGCTATTTCTATCGGCTTCGGAGCGCGATGTAAAACGCGCCTGCGATGCGGGTTATGCCGCAGGTCGTGTGCTCAAAAGCGAAGTCATGGACGACGTGTTGGATGACGAGCTTCGTATAGCATTCGACTTTGATGGCGTTATTGCTGACGACGATAGCGAAAAGATATATCAGGAGCAGGGGCTCTCAGCCTTTCACCGTCACGAGGCTGCGACAAAATCACCTCTCGATCCAGGGCCATTGGCAGACCTGCTAATCAAGATTTCAAACCTCCAGCGCCTTGAAATTGCACGAATGGAGGAGGACGACAAATATCATCGCAAACTCAAAATATCTATCGTTACGGCTCGCAATGCTCCGGCACACGAGCGCGTGGTGAACACACTAAAAAGTTGGGGTGTAGAGGTCACCGAGGCCTTCTTCCTCGGCGGTATTTCGAAGGATCGTGTGCTCGAGATTATGCGTCCACACATCTTCTTTGATGACCAGATGTCGCATCTTGACCACCTTAAAAATGTCCCTGCGGTACATATTCCTATGGGTATAACAAACGAATAGGTTGTATGCTAGAGAGAGTCAAGGCGATGCTCGGCCACCTATCCTTTCGCACGGGCATTATTATATTGGCAGTGTGCATTGTTTGCTATATTGCCTCCTTTGCTCAGATGCTGTTGCCTATATCTGCCACTGCTAAGAGCATACTATGGTTTATTTTATTCGGACTTGCTAAAACCACGCAATACACAGCCTTGACAATATTGGGCGTAAAGGGGTTGAGCTCATTAAAAACAAAGATTAAGAAGAAAGAGAACAAATAACAACCATAAAACATACTAAAACAATGTCTTACATTAAGAGATTTTCAAGACTATTGTTGCTTGTATCACTACTTTATATGGGTAGCTGTACTATGGAGTGGGAAGAGAGCGGTGGAGATAACACCCCTACCGAGCAGCCTAATACTCCAAACGAGGGCGACAATTATGCAGAGAACGAGAACGAGGAGGAAAACAACAATGAGGACAACACTCCGAGTGACAGTGACAACTCCGAGGACGAGAACAACGGCAACAATGAAACCACCCCTCCATCCGGTGATGAGAACGAGAATGGCGATGAGAGCAATGAGGAGGGTGATGATGACGAGGGTGGATATAGTGGCGAGCTAGCCCCTGATGCCGACCTTAGCATCACAGCCTGGAATGGCGAGTGGGCAACAGATGTAGGCAACGACACTGTTGGCACAGACAAGGATTTCTTCTACGAGCTTAACACATTCAACAATACCGTAGTTGTAACATACAACGGTAGCACCGCAAGCGTCGCAAGCAACAATAGCAGCATAAAGAGCTATGTAACAGGGGCATACGTTGCTCTTGATATGACCAGCGTTAGTGGCGTTGAGGTTATTGTCAAGGGTAAGAGCGCGGATGGTGGCTTGAAGATTTACAGCGAGAACAAATACAAACTTACTCTTAACGGCGTAGACCTTACCTCGAAGCGCGGTCCTGCAATCAACTCTCAGTCGGGCAAGCGCATATACCTACACCTATCAAACGGCACAACAAACCGTCTAACCGACTGCGCGACATACGGGGACGACCACTATACAATGGCAGGCTCTGCAAACGAGGACCGCAAGGGTGCGCTCTTCGCAGAGGGTCACATTATCGTCAGCGGCTACGGAGCGCTGGTTGTAGCCGGCAAGTATAAGCACGCAATCGTTACAGATGGCTACTACTATCAGCGTCCAGGTGCTACCGTAGCAGTTACGGAGGCTGTAAAGAATGGCATCCACGTTAAGGGCGATAGCGGCGATGGTATCGGTGTAAAAATCGCGGGTGGTCTAATCAATGCAACCATCTCAGGCACTGCGGGTAAGGGTATCAAGTGCGATATGGTGATTGAGGTTACAGGCGGTAAACTTAACATCACCACATCGGGTAACGCCACATACGATAGCGACGAGAAAGATACCTCATCGGCAGCATGTCTAAAAAGTGATACCAACATCAATATTAAGGGTGGCAAGCTCGTATTGAAGTCATCTGGCACAGGTGGTAAGGGCATCAGCGCTGATGCAGATATTATCTTCGATGGTGGCAATATCGACATCGCAACGACAGGAGGTCAGTACAAATACTCTTCACAGTTGACCTCTTCGCCTAAGGGTATTCGTGCCGATGGTAATATCACTATCAACGGTGGCAACCTAAACATCTCTGTTACAGGTAAGAGCGAGGGATCAGAGGGTTTGGAGAGTAAGAACACTATCACCTTTAATGGGGGCAATGTCATTATCAACTCATACGACGACGGCATCAACGCCAGCAGCGCGATGGTTGTTAACGGTGGTAGAGTCTATGCTCATGCCACAAATAACGATGGCATCGACTCGAATGGCACTATTACAATCAATGGCGGTGTATTTATCGGCATTGGCTCTAGCGAGCCAGAGGGCGGTATCGATGTTGACAACAGTCGATCACTACTTATAAATGGTGGTGTAGTACTCGGTATTGGCGGCGGAATGATGGGTACACCTTCAACATCAAGCAAGCAATACTCAGTAGTATATGGTGGTGCATCAGTAAGCTCGGGCCAGCGAATCGCCCTTCTCGACGCATCTAGCAATATGCTATTTAGCTTTGAGTCACCTATAACTATGAATGCGACATTCTGTTTCTCAACGCCAGATATTAAGAGTGGTACGACCTACACCGTAGCTTCGGGCGGCACGGTCAACAACTACTCAGAGTGCTGGCAGGGCTGGTACTATGACGGTACTTGGTCAGGAGGCTCAACACTCACCACATTCACTCCATCAAGCGTTGTTACCTCAATTGGCAGCAGCAGTGGTGGTGGCGGCGGTGGCGGCTGGCCAGGCGGTGGCGGCAATCGCCCTTGGTAGCCCGATAGCCTCTTAAAGAGGGTGTGGAAAGGACAACAACGACTATATATTGCATTTAAGGCAAATGTCGTTTGTCCTTTCCACTTTTTTTTCTATCTTTGTGCGATTATAGCTATTTAATAGACAATAATTAAACACATCATATTATGAACATTTCATACAATTGGCTAAAACGCTATCTCGATGCAGATATTACTGCTGAGCGTATGGCGGAGATACTAACCGAGCTCGGTCTTGAAGTTGAGGAGTTCGAGAAGATTGAGACCATCAAGGGTGGCTTGAAGGGTGTTGTTGTAGGCGAGGTACTCACCTGTGAGGATCACCCAGATTCTGACCACCTTCACATCACAACCGTAGATGTAGGCGCAGAGGCACCTTTGCAGATTGTCTGCGGTGCAGCTAACTGCCGCAAGGGTCTCAAAGTAATGTGCGCAACCGTAGGTGCAGTACTATACCCTATCGACTCTGACGAGGAGTTCAAGATTAAGCGTAGCAAGATTCGTGGCGTTGAGTCACTCGGTATGCTCTGTGCTGAGGATGAGTTGGGTATCGGTCGTAACCACGAGGGCATTATGGAGCTTCCAGCTGAGGCGGTTGTAGGCACACCTGCTAAGGAGTATCTACATATCGCTGACGACTACCTTATCGGCATTGGTCTTACTCCTAACCGCGTAGATGCTGCATCACATATCGGTGTCGCACGCGACTTGGCAGCATACCTTAAAAGCCGAGGCGAGCGCGTAGAGTACAAGCTTCCATCAGTTGAGGGCTTCAAGGTTGACGATACATCTCGCACTATCGAGGTAGAGGTTGTAAACCAGGAGGCAGCACCACGCTATGCAGGTATCACAGTTAGCGGTTGCAAGATTGCGCCATCACCAGAGTGGATGCAGAATGAGTTGCGCGCTGCGGGTATCAACCCTAAGAACAACCTTGTGGATATCACAAACTACGTTCTTTTTGAGCTTGGTCAGCCACTCCACGCCTTCGATGCTGATAAGATTGAGGGTGGCAAGGTTGTAGTACGCTCGGCTAACGAGGGCGAGAAGTTTGTGACCCTTGATGGCGTTGAGCGCACACTCACAGCTAACGACCTCATGATTTGCTCGGCAGAGCGCCCAATGTGTATCGCGGGTGTCTATGGCGGTCAGGACTCTGGTATCAGCGACGAGACTGTTAACGTATTTATCGAGAGTGCTTACTTCGACCCTGTATGGGTGCGTAAGACTGCTAAGCGTTTTGGTCTCAACACCGATGCATCGTTCCGTTTCGAGCGCGGTATCGACCCAAATATTCAGGTATATGCTCTTAAGCGTGCCGCAATGCTTATGCAGGAGTTGGCAGGTGGTCGCATAACATCTGAGATTATCGACATCAACCCAACACCAGCTAAGGATTTCGAGTTTGAGTTCTCGTTGGAGCGCGCTCGCAAGCTTATTGGTAAGGATATTCCAGAGCAGACCTTTATGACTATCCTCGAGGCGTTGGATGTTAAGGTTCTAAGCCGAGAGGGCGAGGTATTGAACGTTGCCGTTCCACCATACCGCGTAGATGTACAGCGCGAGGCAGACCTTATCGAGGATGTTCTCCGCGTATATGGCTACAACAATATCGAGATTTCGGATCACGTTAACTCTACCCTATCATACGCACCAAAACCAGATAAGTCGCGTTTGCAGAATGTAGCTTCTGACTATCTCTCGGCTAATGGTTACACCGAGATTATGTCGAACTCACTTACTAAGGCTGCATACTACGAGCAGAGCAAGTCATACCCTGTGGAGCGCTGTGTTAAGATTCTCAACCCACTATCTCAGGACTTGAATGTTATGCGCCAGACGCTTATGTTCAACGCTTTGGAGGCTGTAGAGCTTAACGTTAACCGCCGTAACGGCAACCTCAAAATGTACGAGGTGGGTAACTGCTACGCATTCGCTGAGGAGAAAGCAACGGAGGAGAACGCACTCGCTAAGTACGAGGAGAGCTACCGCATTGGTATCACCGTTACTGGTCTTGCCACACAGCTATCATGGAACTCAAAGGCTGAGGCATCATCGTTCTTCACACTCCGCGCTATGGTCGAGAAATTGCTCAAGCGCTTCGGCATCGACCTCTACTCTTTGCAGTGCGAGAGCCTCGATTGCGACCTATATGCAGATGCTATCGTCTTCAAGCAGGGTCCTAAGGAGGTATTGCGTATGGGTGTTGTATCGCCTATCGTGCGCAAGAAGTTCGATATCAAGCAGGAGGTTTACTTCGCCGAGATCGACTTCGACCAGCTTATCAAGATGACTAAGAAGGCGAAGGTACAGTTCAAGGAGCTTTCGAAGTTCCCAGAGGTTAAGCGCGACTTGGCACTCCTTGTAAATAAGAATGTTACCTTCTCGCAGCTTCGCTCTATCGCCTATGCAACTGAGAAGAAGTTGCTCAAGTCTGTATCATTGTTCGATGTATACGAGGGCGACAAGCTTCCAGAGGGCAAGAAGTCATACGCCTTGAGCTTTATCCTCGAAGATAAGAGCCAGACTCTCACTGACAAGCAGATTGAGCGCACAATGGCAAACCTCCAGACTCAGTTGGAGCAGAAGGCAGGCGCAGAGATTCGTAAGTAGCAAAAAGTATGTTTAATATGTTTAAGCGTTATTAGACATACCTTATATATATGTTAAATTATATAAAAGATTAAGTTTATATCGATAGTTAAAACTAATTTTACACTACTAAATATACATATCAAGGTTGTTAACTAATATTACACGACCTCATAAGTATATTGTATATTTAGGATAACATATTTTACGCAGAAAGTGTAAGTTTATTCTCGCAATCGAATCTGACAGTTCAAAAAGGCAAGAGAATGAGCGGACATCTTCTTGCGTCATACCGTTTGGTATGGCGTGGGGTTGTTGCTTATTTTATTGCCGAGGTTTTGTCAGAACCTGATTGTCAAAATAAGTTTTCAGCACCACGCTTTCTATTTATACATATCACTATTGAGGCGCGAATAGTTAATATTATATGGCAAACAATTACACTAATCTAATAATATTTACATTATGAAAAAACTATTATTAATTACGCTTATCAGTCTTGTATTCGCATCTTGCGAGGACAACAATGTAAAAGAACCAACAAATGACAACACCATTGAGCTACCTGAAGGTGATAACAATGGAAACGATGAAAGTAACGATGAAAGTAACGATGAAAGTCCAATAGACAAAACTCAAATTATCTCATTTCAAGACCCAAATACCAAAGTAATTTGTACGCTTTATTGGGACATAAATAAGGATGGAGAATTATCGTATGATGAGGCTAGTGCTGTTACAGACCTTCAAACAGCATTCAAAGACTCTTCTATTATAGCATTTGACGAACTAAAACATTTTACAGGACTAACCACTATTGCTGACAATGCTTTCAAGAATTGTCATGGTCTAAAAGTTATAACTATTCCTATTAGTGCAACCTCTATTGGCAAAGAAACATTCTATGGCTGTAAAAGCCTAACAAGTTTAACTATTCCTGATAGTGTAACTACAATTGGAGATTATGCATTCTCTGGTTGCAGTAGCCTAACAAGTGTAACTATTCCAGATAGTGTAACTACAATTGGAGATAGCACATTCAAAGGTTGCAGCAGCCTTACAAGTGTAACTATTCCAGATAGTGTAACGACAATTGAAGATTATGCATTCTATAATTGCAGTAGCCTAACAAGTGTAACTATTCCAGATAGTGTAACTACAATTGGAAAGATGGCATTCTGTGGGTGTGATAGCCTAACAAGTGTAACAATTGGAGATAGTGTAACTACAATTGGAGATTATGCATTCGGAGCTTGCAGTAGCCTAATAAGTATAACAATTCCAGATAGTGTAACTACAATTGGAAATTATGCATTCGAATATTGCAGTAGCCTAACAAGTGTAACTATTCCAGATAGTGTAACTACAATTGAGGGTTCTGCATTCTCAGGTTGCAGTAGCCTAACAAGTATTACTATTCCAGATAGTGTAACTACAATTGAGGGTTCTGCATTCTCAGGTTGCAGTAGCCTAACAAGTATAACTATTCCAGATAGTGTAACTACAATTGGAGAGTTTGCATTCTATGAGTGCAGTAGTCTAACAAGTGTAACTATTGGTGATAGTGTAACTGAAATTGGAGAGTATGCATTCTCTGGGTGTAGCAGTCTAAGCAGCATTTATTGTAAAGCAACAACACCTCCAATTGGTAGCTATAATATGTTTGATGGCAATGCTCCTGATCGCATAATTTATGTGCCAACGGAGTCAATTAGGAGATATCAAGAGACTCAGTATTGGATACAATATGCAGATGACATAAAGGGAAAGAATGGAGACTCCGAAAATGGAGACGAGTATCAGCCTATCGGCAACATCACCATCACCGCAGATAATCGCGCTGTTAGTATCGGAGAAACCATTACATTTACCATTATAGATGAATCAGGCAACGATGTAACACCATACTCTACTGTATATAATAAGACAACCAATTATCAAGTTGTTCCAAACCCTTACATTATTGATACAGTTGGTGTTATTGAACTATATGCTACATGCGGAACAACAATAAGTGACATCACTGCTATTGAAAGTTTTAATAACATACGCCCACTTCCTGTCGATGACCAACCGTCAAACACCACCTTTAACAACCGCATCCTCGTTGTGGGTCATGTTGGAACAAGTACAGTGTATACTCCATACATGATGCAAGCATTAAAGGAAGTAAGCCAAAATTGTGGTTATATGTATTACGAAGCTATGGCATATTCATATGCTAGCAGAGATAAAACATACTCTGATGCAGCAAGGGTTATTAGTGATTATTACAACATAACAGCCTATCCAACTACATCATATAATATGACATATCCATATACGTCACCGTATTCTGCAAAAGAAATTTCTAATCATATCAGTTATTTATGGAGTTCAAATGGTAGTGGAGCTGGAATAGCAGCTTCTGTAACGGGAGGCGACTCTATGGTCGTTGTTAATGCTGAGATTAAAGCAAATGTAACCAACAATTACCGTATTACAGCATGGCTATTAGAAGATAATATTTATGCCCCACAAACTGGTGCAACTGAAGCGTGGATGTTTTACCATGATAATGTTATTCGTAATATAGCTACATCAAATCCAATTTCAGGTTTTGATCTTGGCAATATTAAGGCTGGCGAGACTGCTACGAACAAGATAATACTTGATATTAAGAGTCAACAGTGGATAACTGATAATATGAAGGTACTACTTATTGTCACTGCACTAGACAGTAATAATAACTACGAGGTCGTTAATGTGACTGTATGTCCTAATAACAGCGACGTAAAGTATGATTATAAGTAACAACACAATCTTCTAATTATCATAAAATAAAAGAGTGACGAAAAGGTCATTTTATCTTCTATTGAAATCGTTATTAACCACGAATTTCATCGACTTCTGAAGTTAAAATATCGACTTAAAAATCACTCTTTTTTTCATTTTTTGCATGTATAGATTTAGCTTATAATTCAATCAAAATTTCCGATTTGCGCTTATACAAATTTGTATTATCTTTGCATCTGAAAACATAAGATAACAACTAAAAACACAGAGAAAAAAGAACAGAAATAGAGATATGTTTGCTCCACAGATTGAGGACAGCACGCGAGAGGAGCGATTGGAGTATGTACAGGATAGATGGAGGTGCTTATGCAATTGTGAGTTATGTGGCAGATGCAATATGCTCCGAGGACGCGATGCAGAGATTGTCTATGAGGACTACATAGAGGGTCGCAGAACATATAGAGATATAACGATTGAATTAAGAAATTATAACTATTAAAACGAATATGATTATGAATGCAAAAGAGAAAGTATTGGCAACAATGGTAGAGGCTGGTGAGCCTATGAACGCAGGTAAGATTGCAGAGCTTAGTGGTCTTGATCGCAAGGAGGTCGACAAGGCGATGAAGGAGCTTAAGGATGAGGGCGCTATCGTCTCGCCAGTCCGCTGCAAGTGGGCACCAGCGAAGTAAGCCGATAGATATAGCATCGAACAACGATGCAGTGATTGAAGGTGGCGTATGAAGTAGGAGCAGTGCTCGCTTCGTACGCCACTCTTACGTCTACGTATTTTCACCAACCACCTCTATCGCCACCTATCTATTCGTAGACCGTACTATAGAACAACATTATATTTGCGATTAGATAAATCCGTTATCACGCAACCAGTTAGCCTCATCTATAAGTGTCTGCTCGATTGGTCTTACCTTGTAACCAAGCTCTTTGACCGCCTTACTATAATCGAAACGATTGTTTCGCTTTAGATTGTACACCGAGAATGTTGTCATCATAGGCATTTCTCCACTCTTAGCAGCCCTTTTCTCCATTCTTTTAGCAATGAACTCAGCAAGCCAAATCGGAAGATACGTCTTTATAGGCTTACAACCCAAACTCTTATTAAGTATTTTACTCAACTTCTTCAATTTAACAACCTCATTGCCGAGAATATACCCCTCCCCGACACGACCTTTATCAGCAGCAGCAATACATCCAGCAGCAAGATCACGAACATCCACGATATTAAACGAGCCATCTATACCTATAGGCATATCACCCTTAATAATCTTGATTATAGTTGATGTTGTTTCACTCAAAGCATAGTCGTTAGGACCAAATATACCTGTTGGATAGACAACACAAGCCTTCAAACCCCTCTCTTTTACCGCTGTAAACACATTATTTGTTGCCATAGCCTTGCTCTTGGAATACCAACCAACAACCTTATCAAGATCAAACTCTGCAACCTCCTTAATAAGTTCGTTATGCGGTCTCTCGGGAATAGCGCCTGTAGAACTCACATAGACAAGATTTCTGCACTCAGGATGCTCCAAACACATATCCACAATATTCTCAGTACCTCCGACATTGACATCCAACACAAGTTTACGATAATTCGGATTTACAGTTACGACACTTGCCACATGAATACATATTGTCTCTATGCCCTCATCGACCTTAAAAAAATCTCTTAACGACTCCTTATTACATAGGTCTCCATAGAAAATCTCAACCTCTTGAGGAAGATACTCAACACTCCTGTCTCCATTAAGAACAAAGGCTCGCACCTTTTCTCCTCGCTCAAGTAGCTGAGCACAAATATTGCTACCCAAGAATCCCGCAGCTCCTGTTACCAAATAAACAACATTATTCATACACAATTATCATTTAAGCATTTTTCACGGTGCAAAAGTATTGTGTAATTTAAGGCAAACAAAGGGGTAGAATGCGCAACACTTGGAATGATATTCGCATCAATATCACAGAATATCGGAAGCTATCTATACACAGCCAATCCAGAGAGATTATTACAGTCTACTCTATAAAAATATTAACTTTTGTCTTATTCGTACGCTTGTTATGCTCCATCACAAAGCAAAAAAAGTAGGGCTACCCCCTTCGGATAGCCCTACACATATATTATATATATGTATTAGTCCTGCAACTTCGCAGCCAAGAACTCGCGGTTAAGGCGAGCGATGTGTGCGATAGAGATTGACTTAGGACACTGAGCCTGGCAAGCACCTGTGTTAGTACAGTTACCGAAACCGAGCTCATC
>JAZOSJ010000141.1:0-7419 GCA_045657045.1 Alistipes sp. | reverse complement strand
ATACAATTATTGGAAGAGGATAAGCGTATGCACTATATCACGCTTAACGATAAGTCTATCAGCCGAATTCCAGTCTCAAAGAGCTACTACGACAAGGTTCTTGCCTCGCTTAATGCCCTCCAGGACCAGCAGTCAAAGACGGAGATCCTTGTCGATAGCAACGAACAATAGTTGCAATTAGGCGTTGCCTTTTATTTGCCTGAGGGGCCTAAGAGACACGAAGGGGAAAACTGAAAACTGAAAACTGAAAAGTTAGGTGTCTGCGACGCGTGTTTATAAAGTGAAAAGCGGCAGAAAGGGTTTTATTAATTACTAATTCCCCCTTAGGCCCCTTTTGCCCTTTCAGCGTAGCTGTCGCTTGGCACAAGCGATATATAAACATTAAGGGCAGCACAACCGAATTTCTTGTCAGAAGGGGCATAAATAATTAGTAATTAGTAGAGAGTAATTAGTAATAGTTTTGCTTGGCACAAGCGATATATAAACATTAAGGGTAGCACAACCTAATTTCTCAGGAGAAGGCTGCAGATACAACGCTCGGCAAAAATCCCGACGATGGGCTGTACTTGAGGTACTGCTCATTGTCGGGACTTTTTGTTAGCGGCAGTAGATGTCTGCCTTATCGTGAGAAATTAATTTCTTGTCAGAAGGGGTTAGATTTGGCTCTGACACGAAAACTGGCGGATGGGACATACTATGCGTATTTCCCATTCGCCAGTTTGACTGAAGAGTCGAAGATGACCCCTTATCACAAGAAATTTAATTTTTGATTAGAAGGGTTGCAGATGTGACCTCGATAAAGAAATTCGGCTGGATGGGACATACTAAGCGTATTTCCCATTCAGCCGAATGATTGAGAGGTCGCAGATGCGCCCTTATAATCGAAAATTACTCGTATTGACCTGTTTTAAGACGCATCACCTCATCCTTGGTTAGGAAACGCCAGCCTCCTCGCTTGAGGTTTTTCTTGGTAAGACCAGCATAATATACGCGGTCGAGCTTCTGGACAGAGTAGCCGAGGTGCTCGAACATACGACGCACGATACGGTTGCGACCAGAGTGAATCTCTACACCTACAGACTTCTTATCCTCAGATGCGTATGCTACCTCGTCGGCGAAGATGTCGCCATCCTCAAGGGTGATACCCTCGGTGAGTGTATCCATATCGGCACGAGTAAGAGCCTTATCAAGAGTTACCTGATAGATCTTCTTCTTACGGTATGATGGGTGTGTAAGCTGACGTGTTACATCGCCATCGTTGGTGATAAGGAGTAGACCAAGTGAGTTCTTATCGAGACGACCCACAGGGTATACGCGCTCGGTGCAGGCATCCTTCACAAGGTCCATTACGGTCTTGTCGGCGTGTGGATCTTCGAGGGAGGTAACATAGCCCTTAGGCTTGTTGAGCACGATATATACGTGCTTCTCGCCTTGAAGGCGCTCGTCGTTGAAACGCACCTCGTCGGTAGGCAAAATCTTCGTTCCAAGCTCGGTTACAACCTGACCATTTACGGTTACAACACCTGCAAGGATAAACTCATCTGCCTCACGACGTGAGCAGACACCCGACTGCGAGATAAAACGGTTAAGGCGCACCTCGCCTGTAACACGGTTAGGATTATACTTAGGGTATGAGCGAGGCTTCTCGTCGCGCTTAGGAGCAAAGCCTCGCTTTGCACCACCACGGCTGTCGCTACGACGCTCCGAAGATGCTGGACGACCACCACTCTTTGGACGACGGTTGTCGTCACGATTGAAGCTACGCTCTGGGCGCTCTGAACGCTCTGGGCGATTGAAGCTGCGCTCTGTGCGCTCGCCACGGTTAAAGTTACGCTCACCGCGCTCTGTGCGCTCTGTACGGTTGAAACTGCGCTCGCCTCTCTCTGCGCGCTCGAAGCTACGCTCGCCGCGTGGCTTACGCTCCTCGTACTCTGGACGAAGGCGGTTCTCCGCAGTGAAATGAGGGTTATAAGATGAACGCTTCTCCTTAGTTGCCACACGTGGGCGGAACTCTCTTGTTCCCTCGCTGTCGCCCTCACGGCGAGGACGAGGGTTACGCTCAACGCGCTCCGTTGTGTTTACTCGCTGACGCTTGTCGCGAGCAAAGCGCGATACGTTAGCTGTTGAGTCTGTGTTTTTACTTCTCATGTGTCTATATATTAAAATATCGGTGCAAAGGTAACTATTTTTTTTGATGATAGGCATCTTTCGCAAGATTTATGCCAAAAACGCAAGAATTATATATACCTTTGCGCAAACAAGATAGCAAGATATGAATAGAGAGATTCTACGAATAGCCATTCCGAACATTATATCGAACATCACCGTGCCGCTGATGGGCATTGCCTCGACCTTTATCGCAGGACGTGTAGCAGGTAGCGATGGAGCTACCACGATTGGTGCGCTCTCGATTGGTGTGGCGATATTTAACTTTATATATTGGAACTGCTCGTTTATACGAATGGGCACCTCGGGGCTTACGGCACAGGCATACGGCTCGGAGCAACATAAGGAGTACTCCTTAATGCTCTGGCGCGCGGTATGCGTAGCCCTTGCTGTGGGCCTTGTGGCGCTGCTACTGCAATGGCCTATTGGCGAATTTTCATTGTGGTTTATGAGTACGGGCGATGGCGCGAGCGATGATATGATTGCACAGTATTTCTACACGCGCATCTGGGCTGTGCCTGCGGGTATTATGCTCTTTGCTTTTAACGGCTGGTTGACGGGTATGCAGAATGCTGTTGTACCTATGGCTGTGGCTATTATGGTCAATATCCTGCACGTAGGCTTTAGCTACCTCTTCTCGATTGTTGGGACTTGGGGCTTGGAGGGTATCGCCCTTGCCTCGGTGGTGGCGCAGTGGACAGGTGTGGTGGTGATGGTGATAATCATCACAGCGATGTACCGCAAGCGCCTTGTAAAGGTCACTTGGAACGAGATTCTCGACCTCAGCGCGATGAAACGCTTCTTCTCCATTAACAGCGATATTATCATCCGCACCTTCTGCCTTGTGGCGGTCTACACATTCTTCACTAAGGCTTCGGCTGATATGGGTGATAAAAATATCTTGGCGGTAAATACCATTCTGCTCCAATTGTTTACCCTATTCTCATATATGAACGATGGCTTTGCCTACGCTGCTGAGGCTCTTACAGGAAGATTTATCGGTGCTAAGGATGGCGCATCGCTACGCAAGTGCATCAAGCTCTGTATCGTGTGGTGCTTTGTGGTGTCGTTTATCTACGTCGGTGTATACATTGGCTGGTGGCGCGATATATTCTCACTCCTTGTCGATGCCGAACATAGCAACACAGCCGAGCTACTTGCCGTGGCAGAGCAGTATATCGGTTGGATTATCGCTATTCCCATCGCCTCGGCACTGCCGTTTGTTATGGATGGCATTATGGTCGGTGCAACCCGCAGCCGCATTATGCGTAACTCGATGATATGGTCGTCGGTATGCTACTTTGTTCTGCTCTACGGCACATCATGGCTTATCGGCAACAACGCCATCTGGCTCGCCTTCACCTCCTATATGTTCCTCCGTGGATTATTCCAATATCTGATGTCAGATAGACTCCGAAGCATTTATAGCGAGGCTGAAAAGTGAAAAGTGAAAAGTGAAAACTGAAAGGTGAAAAGTATGGTGTCTGCGTCCCGTGTTAATAAAACTTATGCGAAGCATACCATACTTTTCAGTTTTCACCTTTCAGTTTTCACTTTTCAGTCTATATCCTCACCTGCTCGATAGGTTGCTCCTGCTTAGCATCAAGTGGTGCTGAGTGGTAGCGGACTTTATCGAAGTCTATCTTCGCGAGATCGATACAACGGATTGAGTTATTGTATGCCGTCTTGTAATAGACCTTGCGGTTGGTGAGATCTATTGAGGAGGTCCACTGCGTAGCGCTTGGAAGGGTCAGCTCCTGCGGATTTTCGGCAGCGATAGGAACATCGAAGTTATTCAAAATATGGAAGCTCTCCAACACCGTGGCCTCGCCATTAGCTCGCTGAGGTGCTGTATTTCTAAAAAAGGCGGCGCGAACGAAGCGTGATGGAGGGGTAAAATCACCAGGGAGACCGAGCATAGCCGAGCTACCTCCAATAGGTTGAAGCGTCACATCGCCAAGTTTATAGTTATCAGCACTGCCTGGGCGGAGGTTGACGTAGTTGTTCAAGTTGGCAAGATGCCACTCGAAGCCTGGGGCATTTGTGATAACGCCCACGGTGTTATCGTAGAAGTTTACCCTACCGCCAACAATCTCCATAACTACCTGATTACCCGAAGGCTCACCTATGCGCCAATGTACCACTGCGGTCTTCTCCAAGCCCACGATATGGACACCCTCGACAGCCGTACGCACCTCGTCAATAGTGGAGAACTGCGTTAGAATCCACTGCACGACCTGCAAGTCGGCAAGGGTATTGGCATCGTTAGCCGTATTATACTCACCATAGCTACCATAGGTTGGGAAGAAGAACAAGCCTGCCGATAGTCCCTTCTCGTTGATACCCTCGGCAATAAACTCCTTCTCCACAACAGCAAGACCCACAACGCCATAGCGTGACTTGAATTTCAAGCCGTTTAGACCCGTAGGCGTATAGGACTGCAAATCCTCGCCACGCGGAATGATGACATACTCGCTCTTCAAAGCACCCTTAGCCCACTCTATCGTGCGCGACTGCACATAGCTGCCATCCGCAGCCTTCAACGAAATACCCGTACATGCCATCGCCACAGTGCTACTGCCAACTATCGCAGCTGCACCAATCAATAAATTTTTAACCATCTTTTTCATACAATATAGATTAAACCACACCTCTAACCGCATAAATCGCACCACAACAGCAATAAAAATTTGCACAATATTTTGTTTTAACACTTTTTATGCTTAACTTTGTTTGCTGTAAATAATCTAAACGAGAATAGATATGGGTATCAAGAGATATTTTACATTGGTCGTAGCAGCACTATTTATGTGCAGTTGCTCATACACCACCACGCACATTGGTAGCATCACAACCTACAATGCCGATGGTAGCGTGCTCAAAAAGTGGGATAAGGTGTGTCTGCACGAACAGTCTAAAAACTACACCACAGGCAATGCCTTCAAGGCATACGGTGTGAACTTCTACGACATCGAGAGCGGTCGCTTTATCGTTATCGGCAACGCCGTACCATACATCGTGGAGTACGATATCGTGAAGCGCAATGCGAATGATAACCAAGACGACATCTTCAAGATGGAGCTTATCAATCGTCACGACCATCTCTGCTATATGCTTGAGGAGTACAAAATCAACCTTAAATATAGCCAGCGCAACAGCGAGGAGCACGAGAAGTGGAAGGAGATGGTGCGCCGCACAAAGATTGAGATTAACAACATTACATACACCCTATCTCACGAGTACTCGCATTACTTCTAAATCGTAACCCGAAGAGATAGAACAAAACCTAAAACAAACCTATTACAATAACTAAAATGAACAAGGATTTACAGATTTTTGACCTTATCGCCGAGGAGCGTGCGCGTCAAACAAAGGGTATCGAGCTTATCGCATCTGAGAACTTCGTGAGCGACCAGGTTATGGCTGCTATGGGTTCTGTATGTACCAACAAATATGCTGAGGGCTACCCTGCTGCTCGTTACTACGGCGGTTGCGAGGTTGTAGATAAGATTGAGAATCTTGCTATCGAGCGCCTTTGCAAGATCTATGATGCTGAGTATGCTAACGTGCAGCCTCACTCTGGTGCACAGGCAAATATGGCAGTATTCTTTGCTTGCCTAAAGCCAGGCGATACATTTATGGGTCTTGACCTTTCACACGGTGGTCACCTTTCACACGGTTCACCTGTAAATATGTCGGGTATGTACTTCAATGCTGTGGGCTATAAGCTTAAGGAGGAGACTGGTAACATTGACTACGAGGAGATGGAGGCACTCGCTTTGGAGCACAAGCCAAAGCTTATCGTGGGTGGTGCTTCGGCATTCTCTCGCGAGTGGGACTACAAGCGTATGCGTGAGATTGCAGATAAGGTAGGCGCTTTGCTTCTTATCGATATGGCTCACACAGCAGGTCTTATCGCTGCGGGCATCCTCGACAACCCTGTTAAGTATGCACACATCGTAACATCTACAACACATAAGACTCTTCGTGGTCCTCGTGGTGGTATCATCCTTATGGGCAAGGATTTCGACAACCCATGGGGCTACACTACTCCTAAGGGCGTTGTGAAGAAGATGTCTCAGATTTTGAACTCTGCCGTATTCCCAGGTATCCAGGGCGGTCCACTTGAGCACGTTATCGCAGCTAAGGCTGTAGCTTTCGGTGAAGCGTTGACACCAGAGTATAAGGAGTACCAGCAGCAGGTTGTTAAGAACTCTAAGGCTTTGGCTGAGGCTCTTACAAAGCGTGGCTACAAGATTGTTTCTGGCGGTACTGACAACCACCTTATGTAGGTTGCCCTCCGCACTAAGTTCCCTGAGCTTACAGGTAAGCTTGCAGAGAAGTGCTTGGTAGCTGCCGACATCACTACAAACAAGAATATGGTACCATTCGACTCACGCACACCATTCACAACATCTGGTTTGCGCTTCGGTACTCCTGCTATCACTACACGTGGTGTTAAGGAGGATAAGATGGACTATATCGCAGAACTTATCGACCGCGTACTCTCTGACCCAGAGAACGAGGAGAACATCGCAGCAGTTCGCAAGGATGTGAACGCTATGATGAACGAGTATCCATTGTTCGCTTGGTAGTAGACCACATAACAATTATGGGGCTGTCCAAACTATTGGGCAACCCCATTTATTTATTTTATAACACACACATCGAAAATGAAGAAAATTATAACCCTCGCCGTGGCACTCTTTGCCGTAGGCACACTTAGCGCCCAGCAGGATAAGGGCGGTATCACTGCCGAGATGTTGCAGGAGATACGCACAGGTCAGACAAATAGTGCTGCCGAGAAGGCTGCACGCAACGCTTTGGCACTCAACCCTATTGCCGAGCTTGCAACAAACGCCGAGAATCTTGCAATGATAGATACCCACTTCTCGCACCGCGTGCGCACTAAGGGTATTACAGATCAGTACCAATCGGGTCGTTGCTGGCTCTTTACAGGTCTTAATGTCTTGCGTGCCAAGATGATAGATAAGTACAATCTCGGCTCGTTCGAGTTCTCGCAGAACTACAACTCCTTTTACGACCTGTTGGAGAAGAGTAATCTCTTCCTGCAAGCAATCATCGACACCCGCGATCAGGCTATCGACTCGCGCGAGGTGGAGTGGCTGCTGAAGAATCCTCTGAGCGATGGCGGTCAGTTTACAGGTGTGTCGAACCTTATTATGAAGTATGGCGTTGTGCCCAAGTCGGCTATGCCCGAGACATTCCAGAGCAATAGCACAAGCAATATGG
>JAZOSJ010000140.1:0-38168 GCA_045657045.1 Alistipes sp. | reverse complement strand
CCAAGTCGAAATTGACTCGGATGGGGGTGTACTTGGCGTACATCCCCATTCGGGGCAATGAGCTTGGTGCCGAAGATGACCCCTTATCACAAGAAATTATGGGACGGGGTCATACCCAGACCCACCCCACGGATGACATCTCAACAACCTTCTTATTGTGAGGTATAGCCCTTTGATTGCACCGTGCTTGCGCAATGCCTCGATGGCATACTGCGAGCAGGTGGGGGTAAAACGACATGATGGTGGTTTGAGCGGCGAGATACAGAGCTGATAGAAGCGCACAAGAAGTATAAGGGGGTATGCGCAGATACGCCTAATGGCGCTCAGCAATCTCGTTGAGAACTTTGCAAATGGCATTCTCGATAGTCTTATATGGTAGTATCTCTTTGCTTGAATATACAAGGGCTATATCTACTCCGTAGCCCTTATCGACAGCCTTTGCTGCGAGGGCAGCCTTATTTAGGCGATATGCCTCCTTCATTCGGCGGCGGAGGGTGTTGCGCTTATTGGCGCGTTTATGGTAGCGCTTAGGCACAGAGAAGAGCACCTCAACACTTGGCGTGGTGCTCTGCTCCGAAATTACCATATAGCGAAATGGGTACACAAAGCCCGACGCGCCATCCTTAAAGAGGCGACGCACTGCCGTGAGCGAGCTTAGGCGCTCCGACTTGGGTAGTGCGCAGGGCTTCTCCATAGCTTACTCCTTCTTACGTACGGTGCGTGTACGAGGCTTCTTCTGGAGCTTTGTCTGCTGTGCGCGGATAAACTCCTCCTTTTCGAGGTCAACCTTAACCTCGGCATCGTCAACCTCAACGCCACCTTCGAGCTTATTGAGGTAGATATCAAGAGCCTTAACCATAGATGGAGCCTCTGGTGATGGCGCAGATGCCTTAACCTTCATGCCCGCCTCCTTAGCTGCACGAAGCGTAGCCTCGCCGAATGTTGCCACCACAGGGAGCTTATCTACATCGAAGTTCTCGGCAAGAGCCTTAACATCGTTTGGCGAGTAGAGGGCAACGATATCGTACTCCTCAGGCTTAATAGTAGACATATCAGCCGATACGGTACGTGCGAAGACCATAGGCGCAACCTTCAATTTGAGGGTTTGGAGCGTATCCAAAAGTTCAGATTTGTATGGCTCGGTGAGTACGAGCATAAACTTCTCGTCCTTATGCTTTACGATAAGCTCTACGAGTGAGTTGAAAGTTCCATCTGCGAAGGAAATCTTACGCTTGCGATAGACGATATACTTCTGCAAGTAGAGGGCAACAGCCTCGGTATTACAGATATACTTCATCGTCTCAGGCACAGTTATACGCGCCTCCTCGCAGATACGGAAAAAGCTATCGATAGTCGTGCGTGACGAGAAGATCATGGTTGTATAATCCAAAATCTCGGTACGCTGTGCGCGGAACTCTTTTAGCGTCACACCGACAACACGAATAAGTGGCTTATAATCTATTTGAAGATTGTGCTTTGCCGAAAAGTCATAAAATGGCGACTTCTCGATCACCGCAGGTGCGGGTTGCGATACAAGAATCCTGTTCTTTGTCAACTTAGTACAATTTTAATTTATTCAAAAATACGTTACTTCGCGTCTTTTTAACCTTTAATATTTTCACTTCCCACAATGCCATAACCATTTGGTTATCAGCATACATCACTCAAAAAACACCCCTATAAACGCTGTGGCAACAGGTGTGCAATAAAACTTAAAGGCAGCAAAAATGCGGTGCAAAGGTACAAAATCCAATACAAAATTGAAATTTTTTTATCAACAAAGAATAAAATTGTGTCTTTCAAATACAAAATTATCATCAGCACCGCCACCACAACAAGCAGCGGAACAACAAAGGCATCGCCCCTCTCAACACCGAGCAACCACACCGCAACAAGGGGGTATAGCACCACCGAGATTCTCACAAAGTGCATATATCCCATCGCCGAGAGCATCGGTGCGGCATCCGAGCCACTAACCCACTCGACAATCTTATGCAGGGCGAAATACCACGCCACATAGACCACCACGATAAGCATTGCGCCCAGAGAGGCGTAGGTGGCAATAGAGCCAGTATATATTGGCGAGGTGGGCGAGATAAAGCTCTCGGCAAAGCGCAGCACCACCAATGCCAGCGATACAAAGCCTATGGCTGAGGCTACCTGCTTAAAGTGCTGCAACGGCAACAGACCACCCTGATATATCATATTGCGCTCGGTGCGCATAGTGAACATATCGCGATAGAGGTGTCCTATAAAGCCCTGCGAGCGATATATCATATTAAGGTAGACCACAAGGGTTGCAAAGAGCAGTATATGAAAGAGTGGCTCACCACTAAGTGTTGGAATATATGGCTCAATGGCATCGTTCGCCACAATCTCGGAGCCGCCACCAAACATCTCCTCTGGGCTAATAGCACGATAGCCACCATCGTAGAGAGCCTCGCCACTCGCCACACGCGAGCCACGACCATATATCGCCTCGGGGCTTACGATGCGGTAGCCCTCCGTAGCGTAGTATGTCAACAACGAGTTATTCATCACCCTCTCTACGTTCTAATGTTACACGAATAGTCGTGCCCTTACCTATCTCGGAGCGTACAACAGCAATCTTGCCCGCGTGGTACTCCTCTATAATTCTGCGCGATAGGGACAAACCCAAGCCCCAGCCTCGCGTCTTAGTTGTAAAGCCAGGCTCGAAGATACGCGTCCAATTGCTTTTAGCAATGCCCTTACCCGTATCGCTAACCTCGACAAAGACCGTATTACCACTCTCGCCCACAACAACCTCTATTGAGCCCTGACCCTGCAAGGCATCGAGCGAGTTCTTCATCAGATTCTCTATGACCCACTCAAAGAGCGCGGCATTTATCGAGACGCGTATCGGCGCCATCGCCAAACCATTATAGTTAAGGGTCACATTGCGTGGCACACGACGACGGAAGTACATCACCGTATCGCCCACCACTTCGTTGATGTTTGCCGGCGTGAGCTGTGTCTCGGAGCCAATCTTCGAGAAGCGGTCGACAATCTTCATCAAATGCGCCAAATCCTTGCCCATCTCATCCACCGCCTGCTGGTCGACAGGCTGACTACGCAGGTACTCTACCCAGCCGAGCAACGACGATGTAGGCGATCCAAGCTGGTGTGCCGTCTCCTTCGCCAAGCCCACCCATACGCGGTTATGCTCGCTCTGCTTTGCCGAGGCAAAGGCTATATATGCGAAGATGGCAAAGATTATGATAATGCCAAGCTGCATATAGGGGAATAACACAAGCGCCCTGCTATGCTTGCTCGACACCAAATTAGCATAATCGGTCATACCGTAATATATCGTCACAACGGTTTGATTCATAACGCCATAAGTCACAGAGATAGGCTTATTATTAAGGCTCATAAGCATAATCTCCCGACGCAATAGCTCTGGGTCGTCGACAACCTCCTTAGCGAGGTTTGTAACCCAGACATTGAGGCGGTCGTCGGCAATAATAAGTGGCACGTTGGTATGCTCTGCCAACTTCTGCAATAGCTCGGGGTTGTAGACCATCTGACCGCCTATGTTTGTCGAGCGGAGAATATCTGCCCACATCTCCACGGCATTGCGTTCATCCTCCCTTAGCTGCTCTATGGCTACCTCCTGCGCCTGTCTCATACCCACCGACATACGCCAAGTATAGACCACCGAGAGCAAGGCAAGCACCAAGCCCACGATTATCAGCGTAGCGTGGTTGCGCAACGTACTGCTAAGCTGTGGACTATCTATGCGTGGGAGCTTCATAAGCCTAATGGTTTACTCGCTTGCGGGGTGCAGGATATTGGTGTATCGCTGCTTATCAAGGATAAGCTCTATCGCCTCGTCGACCTCGTTATCCGATGCCGCCATACGCTCCGCGACACCCTGCTGATAGGCATAGCGAAGCACAATATCGCTATTTAGCGCATCGACAATCTCATCGCGGTAGGTCTGCATATTCGACATCTTATCATCTTTAAGACCTGCTTTTAGCGACTCCACGACTCCTCCCAAACTCTCCGTATAGAGGTCCTTTTCGAGAGCCTTCTCCAACGCCTTCAACGCCTTGCGGGTATCCGACTCGTATGGAATATCCTTCTCCGAGATAAAGGCACAAAAATCCTCATAATCCTCGTCCGTAATGGAGAATGTGCGGACATCTATCTCCTCGTCGTGGTGCTTCTGCATATATCTATCTGCCCAATCCTCCATAAAGCCCATAGCATAGAGCGTCACCGCAAAGCGACTCACATACTTAGGCTCTATCTTCACATCGGGCAATATTCCTCCACCATCGTAGACCTTACGACCACCACGGGTTCTAAACTCCGAGATTAGCGAGTCGGGCACAGCGCTTACGCTGCCATCTGCACGCATCGAGGCATAGTTACGCGCCTGGATGCAACGACCCGAAGGGATGTAATACCTCGCAGTGGTATATTTAAGGTAGTTGTTGTACCCCATATAGCGTGTCTCCTGCACCAAGCCCTTGCCATAGGTACGGTCACCCATAACTACCGCCCTATCCATATCCTGCAATGCTCCCGCCAAAATCTCGGATGCCGATGCCGAAGTGCCACTCACCAACACCACAAGGGGTATATTCTCAGCAATCGGGGCATAGCGCGTATTAAAGTGCGTCAACGACGATGAATCACGACCCATAAGCGAGACCACACGGCTATCGCGTGGAATAAAGAGCGATGCTATATCTATCGCCTCCTGCATCACGCCACCGCCATTGCTACGGTAGTCGAGGATGATGCCCTTCAACGAGTCCGTCGCAAGCAAACTCTCCACAGCACGACGCATCTCGTCGTAGCTACCATCGATAAAGTCGTTATGCGAGATATAGCCTACGCCATCGCGGATAATACCGGCATAATTCACGCTCGGAATAGAGATACGTTTGCGCGTGATATTCAGCGTGTCGACACCGCCACCTATATTGCGCTCGATAACGACCTCGACACCACTCTCAGGCTCTCCTTTAAGGCGTGTGCTGATAGTAGATATATCCTTGCCACGCATATCCTCGCCATCGATAGCCATAATCTTATCTCCAACCCTTATTCCCGCCCTATCGGATGGCGAATCCTTATAAGGTTGTGCGAAGATAACATAGTCGCCACGCTTGCGTATAAGCGAGCCTACACCGCCATAGCGACCCGTAGTCATAATCTCAAAGGCAGACATCGACTCCTCCGAGAGATACTCCGAGTATGGGTCTGTTGCTGTGGTCATACCCCTAACGGCAGCATTTAGTAGCGTGGTGGCAGGCACCGCATCCACAAAGCCCATATCGAACTCGCGCATTATATTGCTTAGCACCTCTGTTGCCTCGCCAAGCTCGAAATCACGCTTTGTGCGGTCGCTCTGTTGCGCCCACAACTCCACCGTGGCGATAATACTAAGCGCCACAAATGTGGCTATATAACGAAGTGTCGCTCTCATTGTTCAATATTTTGTTGCGGTGGAAAGAGTCCACCAACCCTTATTCACGCTCGCGGTACTCGATATAGGCATTCAGTTGGAGTAGTATACGCACCGCGCGACGACGAATACCCTCAACCTCGATACCACCCTCAATCTGGCGTACCAATATCTCGTCCTCGAACAAAAGCACGATACGGTTGATAACGCCCTCGGCACGGTAGACCAAAGCCCCCTCACGCACCTCTACAAACTTGAAGCCATAGATCTTCATAGCGTTGTCGATACGTAGGCGGTCAGCCTCGATATCTGCCCTCTGCACCACACGGCGGATATAGCCGAAGCGAGGATAGAATATCGCCAACAGCATCGATGCCACGATAAGCAACTTGCCCCTATCGGAGCCAAGCTGTGCACGCATAAGCGTTACCACATCGACCATACCATCGTAGGTATAGAGAGCCGAGAGCCACGTGAGCGCTACATATAAAACGCATATAAGTAGCAGATATTTTAGCGAACGAACAGCATATTTCATAATACTCTATTTATCTAAATTGTTGATATACTCGGCTACCTCCTCCATAAGCCAGCGTGGTGTAGATGTAGCACCGCAGATGCCAACACTGTTTGCCTTCTCAAACCATTCGGGCTCTATCTCTGAAGCCTCCTCGATATTATAGCACCTCGCGTTTGCCCTGCGGCACACCTCCGAAAGGACACGACCATTCGAGGATTTTCTGCCACATACGAACAACACCACATCGACACTCTTTGAGAACTCGGCAAGGTTAGCCTCACGACCTGCCACACGGCGACATATAGTGTCGTCGACGATGCACTCCACGCCCTCAGCCATGCTACCCGCAATGCGCTCGGCCATACGGTTAAAGAGGTCGATGCTCTGTGTAGTCTGCGAGAGGAAGTATATCGGATGGCTATAATCCAAGCCCTCCAACTCCTCGTCGCTCTCCACCACAACAACATCGTCGCCCACCTGACCGATAAGACCTACAACCTCGGCGTGACCGCGCTTTCCGAGCAACACCACACGACCACCTACGCCCTCCATCTGCGCATACGCCTCGCGTACACGGCGCTGCAATCGCGCTACAACAGGGCACGTAGCATCTATAACTTCGACCCCGCTACTCTCGGCAAGACGATAGGTTGCTGGTGGCTCGCCGTGCGCTCTGATAAGCATCGTGTGCCCCGACAATGATGATATATCCTCGTGCGAGATGGTGCTAAGACCCAACTTCTGCAAGCGCTGCACCTCGACACGATTATGCACAATGTCGCCAAGGCAGTAGACCTCGCCACGGCTCTGCAAGGCACTCTCCGCCTCGCCAATAGCCCTTACTACGCCAAAGCAGAAGCCCGAGTTATCATCAATAACCACGCGCATACTAACAGCCCACAACTCGTTGATACTCCCTATCGAACCACGCCATCTGCTCCTCGACGCTCATATGAGAGTTATCGAGTACAATGGCATCCTCAGCCTTGCGTAATGGCGATATAGCGCGTGTCATATCGGCGTGGTCGCGCGATACGACATTCTCGTAAATCTCCTCCAAGCTCACCTTATCACCCTTAGCCGTAAGCTCCTTATATCGTCGCTCGGCACGCACCATCGCATCGGCAGTCATATAGATTTTAAGCTCAGCATCGGGGAATACCACCGTGCCAATATCCCTACCATCCATCACCACGCCACCATCACGACCCATAGCCTGCTGCATAGCCACCAACTTGCTACGCACAGCACAGATAGAGCTTACCGCGCTCACGCAGTTGCTAACCTCGATAGTGCGAATCTTGCCCTCGACCATATCGCCGTTGACATAGATGTCGCTTGCACCGCGCTCAGGGTTGAAACGGAAGTTGATGTTTATATCCTCGAGCATAGCCTCGATTTTTGCCTCGTTGGCGATGCACGACTCGATAGCCCCGTGCTCCAAGGCGTAGAGCGTAACGGCACGATACATAGCGCCCGTGTCGATGAAGATATAGCCTAAACGTGCCGCAATAGCCTTAGCAAAGGTACTCTTGCCACATGATGAGTGACCATCAATGGCGATTATAATTCTCTTATTACTCATAGTTACTCCAATATTACCGATAGAAGCGTTGCGATACCCAACACCATAATCACCAAGCCTGCAACACGGTTGATAACCAACATATGGCGAGGCTTGAAGCCCTTGTGGAAGATGCTGATAATCGAGGTCACAGCCAGCCACCATAGCGTAGCACCGAGGAAGAAACCACCCAATACCAAGATGTTGTAGATGGCATCTATAAACTGCGCTGCACCGTGCGCCGCCTCGTGCGCCGTGCCACTGAAATCTATTGTCAGGTCGATGTTAAACATCGTGAAGAATGCAAGGATGTAGGGTATAACCACGATAAAGTTGGCAAGCGTAAAGCCAAACATAGAGCCGAAATCCTGCCATAGGAGACTCTGCCCCGTCTTGTTCTTACGAATCTGTGGCACAGGGTTCTTAAAGAAGATGAAGATACCCACCACCACAACCAAACATCCACCCACAAGCTGGATGATATGGCTGTACTCGTCGATGTAGCTCTTAATAAGCGCATATACCGAGAATGCGAGAATCGCCATAAGTGTATCGGCACATACAATACCCATACTCGACACAAAGCCCGAGAGGTGACCCTTGCTCAGCGTGCGCTGAATACACAACACTGCCACAGGACCTACCGTCACCGAGGATGCCAAGCCCACACAGAGCCCACCAAAGAGTATTTTGAGTAGTTCAAAAAGCATAATCTACCTATTACAAACCTTACACCACACCCCCGCGAATGGGGGTTGTATATATATCGTGGCAAAGATAGAGAAAAAAAGTGAAAGGTGAAAACTGAAAGGTGAACTTTGCGATTGAGGCGAGCGCAAAACAAGATTTTTTGTTTTGCCGAGCCGTAGCAAAGTCGAGGCATTACTTTAGTTTTGCCTCAAAGGTATGGTGTCTGCGACGCGCGTTTACTATAAATCTCGCGCGAAGCGCACCATACTTTTCAGTTTTCAGTTTTCACCTTTCAGTTTGTAGATAAACTCCGGAAACTCCCTCCAAAGTGGCTCAGTAAGCAGCCACCATTCGCGGGCCTCGGCGCTCGGTGTTGGGCGGTCAGAGGCTATGTCGCGGCGGAAAGCCTCGTCGTCAGGGTGCTCCGTGGCGATAAGCTCCTCGTAGTAGTGTTTATGGCGTGTGCGTAGGAGTTTGAGTAGCTCACTATCCATCTCACCCTCGCGCTGAAACGATGCCCACAAACGGGCTATAACAGCCTCGGCAGACTTATCCGTAAGGTCTAAAACAAGGTCGTCGAAAGCCTCCCACTCCTCGGTAGCTATATAGCAGAGAGCAAGGAGGTTGACGCCCTCGAAATGGTCCTCAGGGTCGCACTCCAAGAGTAGCTCCAACTGTGCCATACTCATCTCCAAGTCGCCGATGCGGAAGTGGTCCACAGCCGAGCCGTAGAGTACCGATATAGCAGCGCGCGAGTTGCTATGCTCCCAGCTTAGAGGCATCGCCTCATCCTCAGGCAGAGCCTCGGCAAGGAGCTGAAACGCCTCATATCTGCGCTCACACGCCTCCTCATATCGTCCCTCCTTAACGAGTCTATCTACAGCATCCTTATGCCTTATAAAGTTGTATTGACCCTCGCCCACAAGCTCGAAGCACTGCTCTGTTGTAGGGTTAAATATTGGCTTCATAAACTTAAATAATTAAAGGCAGGTTCTATAAATTAGCTCCTTATATTTTTTCTAATTAAATACATCATTAATCCAGCGATTACTGCGGTGGTAGCTCCGCCATAGATATATGCCTCGGGCGTTGCTCCCATGCCCACAAACTGCCCCGACACAAAGAAGAACGACGAGCAAACGTAGGTCATACACAGTGCTGGCACAAGGGCTATAATGCTCCAACGGCTACCGCGGCGCATAAGCCAAGAGGTTATCATCCAGAGTGTTATCACCGAAAGGGTTTGATTCGACCAGGCAAAGTAGCGCCATATCACATCGAACTCCATAAAGGCAATACCCACGCCCATAGCGAAGAGCGGTACGCTCACCACAAGGCGCTTCAATATCGGTTTCTGGTCGTAGTGGAGCATATCCGCAATTATCAAACGTGCCGAGCGAAAGGCGGTATCTCCCGAGGTTATAGGGGCTATCACAACACCCATAATCGCCAAGATGCTACCCACCCTGCCGAGCGTAGTATCGCAGATTAGCGACACCGCCACGCCTGCATTGCTACCATTAGCCTGCATATAGTCGTTCAGTGCCTCGACACCACCGAAGAATGCCATCGCCACAGCAGCCCACACAAGGGCGATTATAGACTCCGAGACCATAGCTCCGAAGAATATTGGGCGCGACTGCTTCTCGGAGGTCATACAGCGCGCCATAAGTGGCGACTGCGTAGCGTGGAAGCCAGAGATGGCACCACAAGCGATACTTATAAAGAGCGTAGGCACAATCGGCAGATTCTGGGCATTAAAGTGCATATTCCCAAACGTGGTCAACTCTGGTATCTGGTACTCCCCAAAGATAATTACGCCGAAGAGCATCACCGCCATAGCGATAAGCGCCGCACCGAAGAGTGGGTATATCTTACCGATAATCTTGTCGATAGGCAGTATCGTAGCCACAAAGTAGTAGACAATAATCGTTGCCACCCACGCCAAATATGGGATGTCGGTCTTGTCGGCAAGTATCTGCGAAGGGGTCACGATAAAGACGCCACCCACCAACACCATAAGTAGCGGTATCGCCACCATAGTGAGCTTGTGCATACCGCCACCGAGGTACTTACCAATAATCTCCGAGAGGCTCTTGCCGTCGTTGCGTAGCGATATAACGCCCGACATATAGTCGTGCATCGCACCAAACAACACGCCACCTATGGTAATCCACAAGAATGCCACAGGACCATAGCACGCACCGAGGATAGCACCAAAAATAGGACCTGTGCCCGCAATGTTAAGCAGTTGTATAAGGAATATACGCCAGCGCGGCAACGGCATATAGTCGACCCCGTCGTACAACCTCTTAGATGGCACCTCTGCCTTGCCGTCTATACCTGTTAACTTGTCGAGAAACTTTCCATAGAGGAAGTAGGAGGCGATAAGCACCGCCAAACAACATAAAAATGTTATCATAAAATCCTAAAAATATGGAAGGTTATTAAAGGCGATTAAGGGTTATTAAGGGAGATTAAGGGTGACTGTATTAAACCCTTAACAACCACTAATAACCCTTAAAAACCCCTAATAACCCTTAAATGTTTTCAGTTAAGCGTTTCCCTTAGGACCGAATGGGTCGTTAGGCATAGGTGCATTGTTTAACTTAATCTGACCCATTGTAGCCTCATAGCGTGTCACATTCTCCTGGAGAGTGAGCAACAAACGCTTAGCGTGCTCTGGGGTCAACACTATACGATTCTTAACGCGTAGCTTGCTAATGCCTGGAAGCATAGCGCCAAAATCGAGGATAAACTCCGATGCCGAATGGGTGATAATAGCACGGTTGCAATAGCTACCCTGAGCCACCTGCTCGTCGAGCTGAATCTCAAGGGTTTGCTGTTTCTTCATTTCGCTCATATCAAACCTCCTTATAATATTAACAGTTCATAGCACCACAACAGTGGATAACCTGACCACTCACGTATGACGATAGGTCCGAAGCGAGGAACAATGCCACATTGGCAACATCCTCAGGAGTACCGCCACGACGCAATGGAATCTGCACAGCCCACGCATCCTTAACCTCCTGCGATAGCTGGTTTGTCATCTCGGTAATGATAAAGCCTGGCGCGATGCAATTAGCACGGATACCGCGAGGACCCATCTCCTTAGCAATAGACTTAGCAAGACCAATCATACCAGCCTTCGAAGCTGAGTAGTTGCACTGACCAGCGTTACCGCTAACACCTACAACAGATGACATATTGATGATAGAGCCGCTGCGCTGCTTAGCCATAACAGGGGTTACAGCATGGATAAAGTTGAATGCAGATTTGAGGTTAACGTTGATAACAGCATCCCACTGCGCCTCAGACATACGCATCATAAGACCATCCTTTGTAATACCTGCGTTGTTAACCAATACGTCGATGCGACCGAAGTCCTCAACCACCTGCTTAACAACCTCGTGTGTCTCCTCGAAGTTAGCAGCGTTTGAGGCGTAAGCCTTACACTTAACACCCATAGCCTCAATCTCCTTTACAGTCTCCTCAACAGCCTCGTTTAGAGCCAAATCAGTGAATGCCACATTGGCACCCTCCTGGGCAAAACGTAGAGCAATCGCCTTACCGATACCACGGCCTGCACCCGTTACAAGTGCTACCTTACCTTCCAAAAGTTTCATAACTATATCTTTTGTTTCGTTTATAATTATGTTATTACTGACCATCCCACTTGCGGAGGGCTACACAAGCATTGTGACCACCGAAGCCCAAAGAGTTCGAGATAGCCACCGTAAGGTCTGCCTCTACCGCCTTCAAAGGTGTGTAGTCGAGGTCGCACTCTGGGTCAGGGTTTGTAAGACCGATTGTTGGAGTTACAACGCCGTTGTATAGCGACAATGCCGAAGCGATAAGCTCCACAGCACCCGTAGCACCAAGCATATGACCAGTGATAGACTTTGTAGAGGTGATCTTCGCCTTCTTAGCCGCCTCCTCACCCATAGCGAGCTTGATAGCCTTAGTCTCGGCAGCATCGTTAAGTGGAGTACCTGTACCGTGAGCGTTGATGTAGAGAAGGTCCTTCTCTGCATCGAACTTAGCCTCATCCAACGCCTGCTTAATAGCGCGTGATGCAGGGATACCATCTGGGCGTGGAGCAGTGAAGTGGTGAGCATCGCAGCTGTTGCCATAACCAACAACCTCAGCGTAGATCTTAGCACCACGCTTCAGAGCACTCTCCAAAGACTCGAACACCATCATACCTGCACCCTCAGCGATAACAAAGCCGTGACGGTCAGCCGAGAATGGCAATGAAGCCTCAAGTGGATTCTCCGCACGAGACAACGCCTTGCTATTTGCGAAGCCACCGATAGCCAAAGGATGTACCGAAGCCTCAGCACCACCGGTGATGATAGCGTCAGCATAGCCGTGCTTAATTGCGCGATATGCCTCACCCGCAGCGTGGGTACCGGTAGCACAAGCAGTCACAACAGGGAGACATACACCCTGAGCATTATGAGAGATAGCTACATTACCTGATGCGATATTCGAAATCATCATAGGCACGAAGAATGGAGAGATACGACCTACACCCTCGTTAGCCATTACAAGAGTCTGATTTACAAATGTATCCATACCGCCGATACCAGAGCCAATGTAGACACCCAAGCGCTCAGGCTCGATGTTCTCGCCGCTTACAAGACCAGAGTCCTTCATAGCATCCGATGCCGCAGCCATAGCGTAGATACAGAACTTATCGCTACGACGTGCAAGACCAGCATTAAGCTCATACTCCGACTGGTCGAAGTTCTTGACCTGACCAGCAACCTTTACAGGGAGATTGTACTCATCCAAACCCTTAATAAAGTCGATACCGCAGTTACCCTCAACGAGGTTCTTCCAAGTATCCTCAACGTGGTTACCCACTGGTGTAATAGCACCAAGACCAGTGATAACAACTCTCTGTTCCATCTATATTTTGTGTTGTTAATTGTTTATGCGATTACCCACCTACTTAATAGTGAACGCTCGCCATAATCAAAATATTGTTGTTCTACTAATTATTTCTACTTAGCCCACTCAATCACACACGCACCTGTTGTAAATCCAGCACCGAAGGCACTGAACACCAACTTGTCACCCTTCTGAAGTTTGCCCTCGCGGTTAAGCTCGTCGAGCAACGCTGGCAACGCCGCAGAAGAGATATTGCCGTAACGCTCCACGTTGTGTGGCACGCGCTCCTCGTCTACACCGAGGAAGTTGCGAATCGCATCGATGATACGACGATTTGCCTGGTGCAAAACGTAATACTTGATATCCTCTGGCTCAAGACCTGTCTGATTAAGGAGCTTGCGAATATCCCGGCAAGAGCTTGTTACCGCGTGCTTAAAGACCTCGCGACCACGCATTACCAATGGCTCGTAGTTCTCCTCCTTCGAGATGTAAGGCGTAGGCTCAAGGCTACGCTGGTAGTACAGCACGTCGGTTAGCGACGATGTGGTAAGACGTATCGCCTTCAACTCATCACCCTCAGTTACCACAGCAGCACCCGCGCCGTCACCAAACAACACACAAGTGCTTCTGTTCTGCCAGCTTACCATACGTGATGGCTCCTCTGCACACACGATAAGGATATTCTTCGCCTTCTTGCAACGAATCTTATCCTCCGCCATGTCCATAGCAAAAATAAAGCCTGCACACGCAGCATTAATATCCAACGTAGGGCATGTCGCACCAATCTTACCCTGAATAATACAACTTAAGGCTGGTGTCACATACTCGTTTACAACGTTTGAACAGATGATAAAGTCAATATCGGCAGCTGTGAGGTTGGCATCCTCCAACGCCTTGTTGGCAGCGATAACCGCCATATCCTCCAACTTCTCAGACGAAATCACCAAACGCTCCTTAATACCTGTGCGCTCTGTGATCCACTCGTCGGTGGTCTCAAGAAACTGCTCGAGCATGGTGTTTGTCACACAACACTGTGGATGTGCCGATCCTGTTCCAATAATCTTCATCAAAAATATTTGTTAGTTAATAATATTTCTCTCCTAATTTTCGCCTCTGCTCAAAGCGACCATTCTTAATGCAGTTGCTTACCCATCATCGCCCTTATCCGTGACGAATGCTGGTTTACACCACCGCGCAGAGAGTCAATTATTGCGTACGAATATACACAATTTATTCTTTGAGCGTGGCAAAGATAGCGATTTGCTTATCTAAATATCTATTTTATGTGGTAAAATCACAATTATCGTGGTAAATTTGCACTATTTGTGGTAAAATGTTTTATGTTTTAGAGATTTTGTCTACATTTGTAACCTAAAATTTAGAACTATGATGCCAACAATCGAACGAGAGATTCCCAAATATATAGTCTCACGACGATATATCTCGGTGCTGATAGCCTTTATTCTGCTCTTCTCAGCACTCTTTATGGTTATCTACCAGCCCTTCGCTATGGCGGTGTGGTTTGGTACTTCGCAGACACTGAATTTCAGCTTCACCATCCTCTTCTACCTAAGCTCTACGGTGGTGCTTATCCTCAGCCGTACGCTGATGTACACGGTCTACAATAGGCTGAATGTCACGGTGATGACCTATATATGGTGGATTATGGCTGAGAATTTGGTTATCTCGCTGATATACACGCTTATAACCGTCAACTTTTTCCCGATGCCAGGTATCGCTACGCCAACGCTGGTAACCCGCGCGCTTCTTTGCGTAACGATAATCCTTGCCATCCCCAACGCCTTTGTGCTCTTCTACGCCGCCTATTGCTCTAAGTGCGAGGAGCTTCAAGCATCACAATATCAATACCAACAACTTGAAAAGGAGTACCGCCTACTTCATAGCCGCCAGCACGAGCTACGCGCCTCAGTGCCAACGGCTAACGATGCTCCTAAGATGATAAACCTGCACGATAATAACGGCACGCTGCGCCTATCAATAAACACAGATGCCCTCTACTACTTAGAGTCCGAGGATAACTATATGAAGGTCCATTATAAACATAAGGAGCGCATCCTCACCTATATGCTACGTTGCCGCACGCGCAGTGTCGAGGAGAGTCTCAAAGAGACCTCAATGGTCCGATGCCATCGTTCCTACATTGTGAATATCCACAAGATACAATTTATGGAGGAGGATAGGCGTATGCACTATATCACGCTTAACGACAAGAGTATCGGCAGAATCCCCGTCTCGAAGAGCTACTATGACAAGGTTGTCGCCTCGCTTAATGCCGTACAAGGCAAGCAATCAAATGCGGAAATCCACGTTGCGGCAGAACCTTCTAAAACTTAAAAGGTGAAATGTGGTGCATCGCAAAAGAGACCATCAAGGGATAGTACACAAAGTACAGCCCTGGATGGTAGCTTTTGGTATGTGCCGCAGATTGCCCCTTATCACAAGAAATTACTCGTGGTGGTAGGGCTCGTTTTTAAGAATTGTGAATGCTCGGTAGAGCTGTTCGGTGAATATAGCACGCACTATCTGGTGCGAGAATGTCATCTTAGAGAGCGAAAGCTTGCTATTTGCACGTTGATAAACAGCATCCGAGAAGCCGTAAGGACCTCCGATAACAAATACAAGGCGCTTAGTGCCAGAGAGCATACGGCGTTGTAGCATATCTGCAAACTCTATGGAGCGCAACTCTGCCCCGTGCTCGTCAAGGAGCATAACGTTGTCTGACTCGTTGATAAGTTTGAGTATCGCCTCACCTTCAAGGCGCTTTTGCTCTGCCTCCGATAACTTTTTGGTATTGCGCACATCGGCGATAGTGGTGATAGCGAAACGCACATAGTGGTTCAGGCGCTTGGTGTACATCGTCACCAGAGCCTCCACTTCACGCATATCGGTCTTACCGACAACTATTAACTCTATGTTCACAGCTCTACAACTGTTTTAGGTCGCATAATTGCGACAAGTACACCGTTAGATAGCAACAACATACTATCGGCATCCATCTCGTAGTGTGTCACGCTCTCAATAACATCAAAGTATCTATTCTCCAACTCGAAGTTCTCGCAAAAGACGCGCGTATAGCCGAAATCCGTAAATGTAAGCGCACGCGTAGGCGTTACGATGTATGTCGCCGTGAAGCGGTTGCAGTCGCCCTGCCCCGTAGCATTACCATTGTCGTGCAGAAGCAGAGTAAAGCTATCACCCTCGGCAAGCACCTCCCTGCCCATAAGCTGCACAAGCTGCCACTCAGTGGCTACGAGGGGCTTTTCAAGCTTTGCACGCTTGCGACAATCACAACACCCCATCATCAGGGCTGTAATAAGCAGGGTTGCTAAAAATAAAATGGTTCGTTTCATATAATATTATAAATAATTGTTACCTTTGTAGTCGGAACAAAGATAATACAAATCAATTAAAATTAATACAAAATGAAAAAAGTTATCGCTTCACCATTGGCACCAAAGGCTGTTGGTCCATACTCACAGGCTATCGCACACGACGCAACTCTTTACATCTCTGGTCAGCTTCCTATCGACGGTGCTACTGGTAAGATGGCTGAGGGCGTAGAGGCTCAGACTCGTCAGGCATTGACAAACCTCGGTTACATCCTTGAGGAGGCTGGCTACACTTTCGACAACGTGGCTAAGACAACTGTTCTTTTGGCAGACATCGCTGATTTCGCAGCTATGAACGCTATTTACGCTGAGTTCTTCACAGGTGATAAGCCTGCACGTATCTGCTACCAGGTTGCAGCTTTGCCTATGGGCGCATTGGTTGAGATCGACGCTATTGCTATTAAGTAGTTAGCTATCAACTCAAATAATAGAGGGTTGTCCATCTGGATAACCCTTTATTATTATGTATGAGTAGTTATTTTATCGTCCCCAACTCTCCCTGTCAAGTGAGCGATAGCCTATCGCCTCGGAGATATGGTTTGCTTCGATGTTTGGCTTACCATCAAGGTCGGCTATAGTGCGAGCAACCTTTATAATACGGTCATAGGCACGTGCCGAGAGGTTTAGTCGCGCCATAGCAAACTCCAGAAGCTGGGCACACTCCTTATCCAATGGCGCAAACTCACGCAACATCGAGCTATTCATCATCGCGTTACAGTGGATGTTTAACCCCTTAAATCTTTCGCGTTGTATCTCACGTGCCGCCACCACACGGCGACGTATTTCAGCACTCGACTCCACCGCCTCTGTACTCGACATCGCCGATATAGAGACTGGCACAACCTCGATGTGCATATCAATTCTATCCATCAATGGTCCCGATACATGCGCCATATAGCGATGCACCGCCGCCGCCGAGCAGGTACACTCCTTCGTTGGATGGTTGTAGTAGCCACAAGGGCAGGGGTTCATCGAGGCTATAAGCGTGAAGTTCGCAGGATAATCCACCGAATATTTAGCACGCGATATATTTATATGTCTATCCTCCAACGGTTGGCGCAAGACCTCCAAAACGTTACGACCAAACTCTGGCATCTCATCTAAAAAGAGCACACCATTATGTGCCAGAGATACCTCGCCAGGCTGTGGCGACTGACCGCCACCTATAAGTGCCACCTGCGATGTAAGGTGGTGTGGCGCACGGAATGGTCGCTGCGCTATAAGACCGCGATGCGAGCCAATCTTTCCCGCCACGGAGTGAATTTTTGTCGTCTCCAACGCCTCATCCAAGGTCATTGGTGGCATAATCGTAGGCATACGGCGCGCAAGCATCGTCTTACCCGAGCCTGGCGCACCCACCATTATGACGTTATGACCTCCCGCAGCCGCAATCTCCAATGCTCGCTTTACATATACCTGACCCTTGACATCAGCAAAGTCCTCGGCATACAACTCCTCGCTAACCGACACATTATCACACGGTATATACTCCGCAGCTTCGTAAGGCTCACGCCCCATCAATATCTGGCAAAGCTCCAACAAGGAACGTACACCTATACACTCAACACCCTCGACAATAGCACCCTCAGCACAGTTCTCCTCAGGCATAAAGACACGCCTTATACCCCTATCACGCGCTAAGGCTACCAACGACAATACACCCTTTACGGGGCGTAGCATACCATTTAGCGAGAGCTCACCGATAAACATCGAGCCCTCGATAAGGTCTGACACAATCTGCTCGGTAGCGATAAGGATACCTATTGCAATAGGCAAGTCATACTGCGAGCCCTCCTTGCGTAGGTCAGCAGGGGCAAGGTTCACCACAGTCTTCTTTGCAAGAAGCTTATAGCCCGAGTTCTCGAAGGCTGCTTGGATGCGCTCCTGACTCTCCTTGATGGTGTTATCTGGCAAACCAACAATAGATAGCCCTATGCCACCGCCCGCAACATTTACCTCGGCAGTGACCTCAACAGCCTCAATACCAGCTATTGCACCCGTATTTATCCTTACAAACATTCGGGATATTCTATAAATTAGTAAATTGGTTTTCTTTGTTTCGGATGTTCTATTTCGACTGCTTTTGAATTTATTTTGGTATCTTTCTTATCTTAGAATGGAGAATCGTCGAAATTTTGGCGACCAGACATTGGCGACTGAATATCAAACTCGCTCGCTCCACCCGAGAAGCCACCACCCATACCCGCTGGCGCAACACCCATAGCAAAGCTACTTGCAGAGCTGTAATCATCATACTCCTCCTTAGGGGCATAGTTATCTCTACCACCCATAACAGATGCTGTAACCGACGAGTCTGCATCGGCAAACTTAGCCTGCTCTTTAATAAAGCGCAATGGCACATCCGTAACCTCACCATTACGGTGCTTAGCGATGATAATCTCGGCAATACCTGCCGTTGGAAGACCACTCTCCGTAGTTGTAAGACCGTAATACTCAGGGCGGTGGATAAATGCTACCACATCGGCATCCTGCTCAATAGCTCCCGACTCACGAAGGTCCGAAAGCTGTGGTCGCTTCGAGCCACCACGGTTCTCCACATTACGGCTAAGCTGCGAAAGGGCTATGATTGGCACATTCAACTCCTTAGCAATAGCCTTCAATGTACGCGAGATAAGCGACACCTCCTGCTCACGGTTACCACGAGTCTCGGGTGTTGCTGCGGTCATAAGCTGCAAGTAGTCGATGATGATAAGTTTGATGCCGTGTTGCGTCTTTAGGCGGCGAGCCTTCGAGCGGAACTCATATACCGAGAGAGCAGGCGTATCATCCACAAAGAGAGGCGCACGACCAAGATCTACCGTATTTGCTTCGAGGTGCTTCCACTGCTCGGCAGAGAGGTTACCCGTACGCAAATCCTTGGAGTTAAGCTGTGTCTCGGCAACGATAAGACGGTTCATTAGCTGCACCGACGACATCTCCAACGAGAAAAAGGCTACCGGAGTCTTAAACTCCACCGCCATATTTCGCGCCATGGTAAGCACAAAGGCTGTCTTACCCATAGATGGTCGCGCTGCAATGATGATAAGGTCGGATGGCTGCCAACCGAGGGTCACACTATCGATATCCGTAAAACCAGAGCGCACACCGTTATACTCACCCGCAGTCTTTGCCGCCTCCTCAATCTGTAGCAACGCCTTGCGCAGAATGTCGGATGCCGACTGCACCGAACGCTTCACATTACCCTCCGAGACACGGAATATCTCCTGCTCGGCAAAGCCAATAAGCTCCGTAACATCTATCTCCTCATCGTAGGAGCGACGCTGTATTTCAGTTGCAGAGCGTATCAACTCGCGCTGCACATACTTCTGGGCGATAATCTTGGCGTGGAACTCTATATGTGCTGCCGAAGCTACCTTCTGTGTAAGCTCCGCCATATATGGCGCACCACCCACCTTTTGAAGCAGCTTTTGCGACTTCAAACGCTCGGTTACGGTGAAAAGGTCGATAGCCTTCATCTCTATCGACAACTCCTGAATAGCCTTAAAGATTATACGGTGCTCTTCAAGGTAGAATGTCTCTGTTTTGACATACTCCTGCACATCAATAATAGCATCCTTTTCGAGCATCAAAGCACCCAACACCGCCTGCTCAAGCTCTATCGCCTGTGGTGGTACTGTTGCATCCAAACCTGTTAAATCGGCAAATGCCTCGCTATTCTTCTCCGAAGATTTCTTATATTGTTTCGCCATACGCTCCTTCTTGTTTTTTCAAAACATCCACAAAATTAACTATTTTTTAGAGAACACACCCTATTTCTTCACCACTATTTTTCATTATTTATTACAAGTTATAAACATCGGAGTGTTGATAATATAGATATTGCCATCCTACTTTGGAAAAAAAGCACTATCTTTGCTAAAACTTAAAAAAGAAAAATGAGAAGAACAATCTTTACAAATAAGTTATTCGGCTTGGTAGCTATGCTGCTTATGTTTATGGTCACACTGCCACAGTGTGCAAAGGCGAGTGAGCCTCATACCAACGCCCTAAAAATCACATTCCTATCGTGGTCTACGGGTAGCACAAAGGTATCCTACGAAAAGGCTCTACCCGAGCTAAAACAGAGTGCCGAGATTTGTACGAGTCTTATATCTGCCGGCTATGACAAGTATAAGAACGACCCGCTTGGCTTCACACTTCGTTATAGCCATAAATTCTTTGTTGGCCCATACGACATAAACAAACCATTGCAGGGAGCATACCTCCGCCCAGAGATTATCTACTCGGACTATACATATACCCACTCCGCAACCGGTCTTCGCACCCCAGCGCGTATGTGCGCTTTGCTTGGAACGGTTGGCTATCAGCACTGCTTCAACCGCATTGTTGTGGATGGCTGGGTAGGTGGTGGCTATGCCTTTGGTAAAGCCTCGGAAACGGGCTACCACCACGGCTTCCAGCTTTGGAAATGGCTTGGTAAGCGTAACGATAACATCGCGCTAAGTTTCAGCATTAGAATTGGTTATATCTGGTAATAACACACTATTATGGATTTTTTTAAGACTCTCGGAGCATCATTGCTCGCATGGATTATTGGCTTTGGTCTCCTTATCGTTGGCTCAATCGTATTGATTGTTGGTGCTATCGCTTCGCTACCAAAGGAGGATACCCTTATACCCGACAATAGCGTTCTCTATATCGACTTTAATAGCCCTGTTGTGGATGCCCCTGCAACCTCGCTCTTTTCGTCGTTGGATGCAGATATGAATATCGTTCAGCCTATCACGATGCTAAATCTCTTTGCAACATTGGAGTATGCCGCTAAGGACGATAGAATTAAGGGTATCTGCATCTCTGTGTCGGGCAATAACACGCTCTCGTTGGCAAATATAGAGGAGCTACGCCACGCCTTGGAGCAGTTTAAGCTATCGGGTAAGTTTGTCGTTGCCTTCGACGATGTTTATACTCAGTCGGAGTATTACCTAAGCTCTGTTGCCGATACCATCATCCTAAATCCTGAGGGTAGTCTCGATTGGCGTGGTGTGGGTATTAGCACCATCTTCTACAAAAACCTGCTCGATAAGTTAGGTATAAGTGTAGATATTTTCCGCCCAACATCGTGCAAGTATAAGAGTGCCGTAGAGCCATTCTTCCTAACAAAGATGTCGGATGCCAACCGCAAGCAGAACGAGGCTCTTGTTGAGTCTATCTGGCAGAGCATCTGCGAGGATGTTGGTGTAAGTCGTGGTATCGAACCTAAACTACTTATGCATTATGCCGAGAATCTATCTATTGCCTCGGCAGAGGATGCCTTGAAGTATGGCTTGGTAGATATGGTAGCCTACGAGGATACACTATATAATATATATAAGGAGTATGGTGTGAAGGGTATTAATAGACTCCCTATCGATAAGTATATCGCCAGCCTTGCAATGCCAACATTTACAGCAAGCGTAGAGAGCAATCATCTTAGCTTTGTAAACTCGCCTATGGTAGCTATCATATATGCCGATGGCGAGATTGTCGATGGCAACAAATATCAGGATAACGCAGTCTACGGCTCACGCCTTGCAAGCGAGTTGCGTGCCGCACGTCTCGATTCTAAGACTAAGGCTGTCGTGGTGCGTGTTAACTCACCTGGTGGCTCAGCCCTAGCCTCGGAGATTGCATGGCACGAGATGAAACTCCTTCAAGAAGAGAAGCCTGTGGTAGTATCTATGGGTGGTATGGCAGCAAGCGGTGGTTACTATATCTCTGCCCCTGCCGACTATATCTTTGCCGATAAGTCTACCCTTACAGGCTCTATTGGTGTCTTTGGTGTGTTGCCAAACTTCGGCACACTCCTCGAAAAGCGACTCGGCATCAGCTTCGATTCGGCAGCTACATCGGCTAATGCTGTAGGTCTTACAGGCATCAAGCCTCTTACGGCTACGGAGCGCAAAAATCTTTCACAGAGTGTCGATAGAATATATAAGGTCTTTACCGAACATGTTGCCGAGGGTCGCAACTTGGAGCTTAGCGAAGTATTAACTATTGCCGAGGGTAGAGTTTGGAGTGGTGTGATGGCTAAGCAGATTGGTCTTGTAGATGAGATTGGAGGTCTCCACGCCGCTATATCTAAGGCTGTAACTTTGGCAGATATACAGAACAACTTCAAGATTTATGAGTATGTAGCCCCTCGTTCGCCATTCGAGGAGTGGTTAAATAGTACCTCTTTTGTTCTTGCCAAAAACTTAGGTGTTGACTATAATACCTATGGCGAGGAGCTACGCGAGATTGTTAGCCAGATGCCTGTTCTAAGCTCTATGTCGGGAATTAGAGCACAGCACTTTGGAGATATGAATATTGAGTTTTAATTAAAGATATTAAAGGGGCTGACTAAAAAGTAATTTAGCCAACCCCTATAACCCAAGAGAGCGAATAAAAAGATGTAGTTTTAGGCTTGCGAAGCCCGAAAAAGCGCAGTTTACTGTGCGTAAATGAGCATTTTGAGGGCAAGCGTAACGACAAAATACACTTTTTATTCACTCTCCTGACAACGAAAACTAATTTACTAATTTATAGAACATCCCTAATATGAATGAAAAGTTAGAGGAGTTATTGCGTAGCATTATACATCCCGAAACGGAGCGTAATATTGTAGATAGCGGCTTTGTAGATCGTGCCGACTTGGGCGAGGATGGCTCTGTGGCTATCACTCTACGTTTTCAGAAGGCGCGCGACCCCTTTGCTCAGAAGATTAAGCGTCAGGTTGAGGAGCTTATGGAGCGTAGTTTTCCTGATGCCAAAACTATGGTTATCATCCGTGAGGCAGCACCTAAGCCACGCCGTCAGGAGAACCCATCTACCACTACGGATATATGTCGTGTTATCGCTGTGGCTTCGGGTAAGGGTGGTGTAGGAAAGTCTACAGTTACTGCCAACCTCGCCGTTGCGTTGCGCCAGAGAGGATATAATGTAGGTATTGTGGATGCCGATATTTATGGTCCATCGCAGACTAAGATGTTTGGTGTTGAAGGTTATGTTCCCGATGCTGAGCGTGACGAGAATGGCAACGACTTTATCATCCCAGCACAGTCGTATGGCATCAAGATTATGTCTATCGGCTTCTTTATTCGTCCTACGGATGCTCTTATGTGGCGTGGCGGTATGGCTGTTAATGCGCTGCATCAGCTTATCCACCAGACACGATGGGGTAAGTTGGACTACTTGTTGGTTGACCTACCTCCTGGAACGGGAGATATTCACCTCTCTATCATCAACGAACTTAAAATCTCTGGTGCTGTTATTGTCTCTACCCCTCAGCAGATTGCTGTTGCCGATGTTGTGCGCGGTGTTGAGATGTTTAGACATCAGCAGGTGAATATTCCGGTGTTGGGTATTGTTGAGAATATGGCGTGGTTTACTCCTGAGGAGTTACCTGACAACAAGTACTACATCTTTGGTAAGGGTGGTGCTAAGAGATATGCTGAGCAGGTAGGTGTAGATTTGCTTGGTGAGGTACCTATCATCCAATCTATCATGGAGGGTGGTGATGAGGGTCGCCCTGCGGGCAACTTCGATCCACGTGTTGAAAAGTATTATGCAGAGATTGCCGCAACGATTGTTGAAAAACTCCCTGCGGAGTGTTAATAGTTGCGTTGAAAAAAGTTGAGAAACTTTTGAAAAATAGATTTGCAAGTTTAGGGATGGTCGTTGTATATACGACCATCTCTTTTTTGCAAGCAAAAGACAATAATTATCTATCAACACCCAAAACCTATGTTTCCCACATATTATAAACCATATCTGTTAATAAATTCAAAGTGTTAATATGTTTATATAATTCTTAACAATTGTTAATTCTTCTTATTACTATTTTGATTTTTAATTAATTATAAATAAAAAACAATAAACAAAAAAAGGAAGAAATGTTAATAATTCTACCACTCAACACTTATTAACACAATCAACAGCTATTATTATTATTTTGATTTATTTTATATATAAATAAAGTATAAAAAGAATAAAAATATATTGTTGACAAGTTGGGGGGGAAGTTGGGGAGGTGGGAGGATAAAATTAAAAAATTGCGATGGGAGGCGTTGTCTAAGGACAACGCTAAATAGATAAGTTGATCCTCCGATAATAAATCTCTCTTTCGAATTAGGATAGTATATCCTAAGCGATTAACCGCCGCAAATAAAAAAAAATTAGTATATTTGCATAATTTTAGGCTAAACGTTGTATTTATGCAAATAGCTAATAGCAAAATAGAGGAGCTTAGAGCAATGCTCCAGACGCCCAAAAAGATAGTGATTCTATCACACACTAACCCCGATGGAGATGCTATCGGCTCGTCGTTGGCATGGGCTGAGATACTTAGAACTATGGGGCATGATGTCAATGCCATAGTTCCAAACAGGTATCCATACTATTTGGAGTTTATGCCAGATATAAGCTCTCTCCTTCTATACAAAGATGATAAGTTGGGTATCGTAGATAGTGTAGTAAAGAGCGCAGAGGTAATCTTCTGTCTCGACTTCCACACTATGTCACGTTTGGATGGTCTTGGTGAGATTATAGTTAGCAACAAGCAGGCAAAGCGTGTGCTTATCGACCACCACCTCGACCCTAACGAGGATTTCGACATTATGATATCATACCCTGAGGCCTCGAGTACCTGCTATCTTGTAGCAACACTTATTAAAGAGTTGTTTGGTGAGGAGGCTTTCACAAAGTCTATGGCTGAGAATCTCTTTGTAGGTATGATGACAGATACGGGTAACTTCGCCTTCTCGAATATCACCCCTGACCTCTTCCGTATGGTTGCGGTGTTGGCGGAGACAGGTATAAATATCCCTGCTATACACAACAATGTCTATAACTCATTTACCGAGGGTCGCGCACGATTGTTTGGCTATGTCATAAACCGTAAGATGAAGATATTTCACAACGGCACGGTAGCCTATATGTCGCTCACAAGCGATGAGCTAAAACGTTTCTGGTTTCAGCAGGGCGACTCCGAGGGCTTTGTGAACTATCCACTCACAATTAAGAAGATGAAGATCTCTGCAATCTTCACAGAGCATGCTGATAATATACGTGTGTCGTTACGCTCACGTGGAGATATTGATGTAAACGTCTTTGCGCAGCGCTACTTCAACGGTGGTGGTCATAAGAATGCTGCAGGTGGTAAGTCGTTTATGTCGATGGAAGATACCATTAAACACTTTGAGGCGTCAATAAAAGAGTATAGTCGTGAGGGTAATATTTAACCTTACGAAGTTGTATCTCTTTAAGAAATAGAGAGTTAAGAAAAAAGTAAAATTGATATAAAATGTTCAAAACCTACTTCCGACTACTTGGCTTTGCAAAGCCTTTAAGTCGCTACACCGTCCCATATTTTGTGTTTGCAGCACTTCATGCTCTGTTCAACACTTTTAACTATGCGATGATTATCCCTATCCTAAATGCAATGTTTAACTCGGATGGTGGATTTATATTTACGCCAGTATATGTCCTTTCAGAGCTAACGATAAATGAGGAGGGTCTTAATACTGTGATTTCATATATCTACACTCACCTCTTTGGTGAGGAGTTCGTGCAGATGAAGTTCCTAGCTATGCTTGGTGGTGTGTTGGTATGTATGAACCTGTTTAGTAACCTCTTCCGCTATGCTGCTGCGATGACTGTTGAAAGCCTAAGAATCAACACTTTGCGCCGTATGCGTAACGAGATGTTCTCGCGTGTTGCTAATATGAACGTAGGCTATTTCAGCAATCAGCGTAAGGGTGATATTATGTCGAAGATTACGCAGGATGTTATGGTTGTGCAGTATTGTATTACCAACACCTTGCAAGTGGCGTTCCGCGATCCACTTCTTATCATTGGTTATATGACCTTGATGATTGGTATCTCTTGGCAGTTATCCTTGTTTGCCGTTCTATTTTTGCCTATCGTAGGTCTTGTTATCGGACGTATCGTGAAGCGTCTCCGTCACCCTGCTAAGCGTGGTCAGGAGCGTATGGCAGACTTGGTGTCGGTAGTTGAGGAGTCGTTGTCGGGTATTAAGATTGTTAAGGGCTACAATGCTACAAACTTTATTGTAAACAAGTTCAAGAAGATTAATGCCGATATGTCGCGCTTGATTCTCTCGATGGCACGCCGTCAGCAGTTGGCATCGCCAATGAGTGAGTTCTTGGGTCTTACAGCCGTGGCTATCATCTTGGTATTTGGTGGTTCACTTGTTGAGCACGGTCTGGTCACAGGTGCAGGCTTTATCGCCTTTGTAGCAGCCTTCTCGCAGATTACACGCCCTTTACGCTCCTTTATCGACCAGTTTGCAAATATCAACCAGGGTGTTGCAGCGGGTGAGCGTATCTTCACAATTATTGATGCCGAGAACGAGGTTAAGGATAAGCCTAATGCTCGCGAGTTCGAGGGCTTGAAGGACTCTATCGAGCTTCGTAACGTGCAGTTCTCATACGAGAGCGATCGACAGATTATCAAGGGTGTTAATATCAAGATTAAGCGCGGTGAGACTATAGCCTTGGTAGGTCCTTCGGGTGGTGGTAAGTCTACGCTTAGTGAGCTTATTCCACGTTTCTATGATGTTGAGGGTGGTGCAGTATTGTTTGATGGTATCCCTGTTGGTGAGTATAGTCAGGAGTCGTTGCGTGCTAAGATGAGTATCGTATCGCAGGAGACAGTACTCTTCAACGACACTATCGAGGGTAATATCCTTATGGGTCGCCCTACGGCTACACATGACGAGGTTGTTGAGGCTTCGAAGGTGGCAAACGCCCATGGCTTTATTATGGATAGCACCGAGGGTTATGAGACAAATATTGGTGACCGCGGAACAAAACTCTCGGGTGGTCAGCGTCAGCGACTAAGTATCGCGCGTGCCGTGTTGAAGAACCCTGAGATTTTGATTCTCGACGAGGCTACCTCGGCACTCGATACCGAGAGCGAGAAGCTCGTTCAGGATGCTCTTACAAACTTGTTGAAGGGTCGTACCTCAATTGTTATTGCACACCGTCTAAGCACTATCTATAATGCCGACAGAATCTATGTTATCGACGATGGTCGTGTTGTAGAGGAGGGTAAGCATAAGGAGTTGTTGGAGAAGGGTGGAATCTATGCACACCTTATCGAGATGCAGAGCTTCTCTTAGTTAGCACAATGAAAAAGGCTATTATCATAGGTGCATCGTCGGGCATAGGTCGCGCTGTTGCCTCACAGCTTGTGGAGCGTGGCTGGCGTGTTGCTGTTACGGCACGCCGTACGGAGGCTTTGGACGAGCTTAGGGTTATGTATGGTGCAGATAGAGTGGTGACCATGCCTATGGATGTTACGAAGGAGGAGGTTACAAAGCAACTTGATACGCTTCTCGATGATTTCGGAGCACCCGATTTATTCTTCTACGCCTCGGGTATAGGTGGTCAAAATCGAGAACTCGATATAGATAAAGAGTTGGATATAATACGCACTAATTGCGAGGGTATGGTGCGTGTTGTAGACCACTTTGTAAACTATGTACGCCGCAACACAGAGTATGATAAACGTCATAAGGCACATATCGCTGTTATCACCTCTGTGGCTGGTACGCGCGGTATAGGCACTGCGGCAGCATATTCGGCATCTAAGGCTATGCAGAGCGAGTATATCACGGCTCTATCACAGCTATGCTCTATGGAGCGTATCCCTGCCCGCTTTACCGATATACGCCCAGGCTTTGTTAAGACGGCAATCCTTAACCCTGAGAAGCACTACCCTATGCTTATAAGCGTTGAGCGCGCAGCACAACATATCCTGCGCGGTCTAAAACATAGAAGGCGTGTATTGATATTTGATTGGCGATTTAAGCTCCTGGTGCTCGTCTGGCACCTTATCCCACGATTTATTTGGGAGAGACTCAGTATAAAGAACTAAGGTTCAAAATTACATCGTAAGGCTACGGGCGCAGGCTTGGTAGCCTTAATTTTTGCTATCATAACATCGAGATAAGCCTGAATATCGTCGCGCAACTGCTTGTATAGTGGCGAGCCGGTGTAGTTCTCATTATCGAGCAAAACATCCTTTATCGAGCGAAGTGTGTTGGTGTAGTTTTGTAGCTCATTTTTAAGTGCTATACCCTCCACTTTTGAACCTCTAATCTTAGCGATAGAGAGCTGTCGAAGTTTATCACATACTGAGGTAAGCAGTGGCAACACCACATTATCCATCAACGTATGACCGTGCATATATAGGTAGCAGTTATCCTGCTTAACACCGCGCTTCTCTAACTTTGCAACCAGAGCCTCTAACTTATCTCCCATATCGGGATTATCTCTATTCAGAGCTTCGCATCTACGCTCTACGTTGCGTTGTAACCAGGCTAAGGTCCTCTCGCCATTGTAGCCTATATCGACATAGTTTAGACGTACCGAGGCACGAAATTCGGCAAGCGTAAAGCGATTTTCGGTGTGGTGCTGCGCCGAGTAGACATACCATATAAATAGAGGATATATAACCTTCGAATACTCTGCCATAAAGCGGACAAAATCAAAGATACGTGTATCGTTTTTTGTGGCTTTCACGCAGACATTGTGTAGCGATGGCGCATAACATAGATAGTTCTCGGTGGCGTAGGCGTAGGTATGAAACATATTCTTCGCCCCCAAGAGCCTCTGTGACTGCTCGGTAGCACCATCAAAGAGATAGTCGAAGTCGGAATCCACGCATAGCAACGTCTCCTCCTCGTTGCTATTATTTAACATCGATAGTAATACCTGCTTACCCTTTGGTAAGTCGTCACGATTGGGTACAGAGATTTCGAAACGTAAGTAAGGGTTTTTGAAGTGGTCGAATATACCTCTCCAAAAAGCTACATCCTCATACCCCTCGACATAGACATGCACCAAGTACCTGTCATCCTCCGCAGGGAGAACATCGGGCAGATTATTGGGGTTGTACCTTGTTAGGTCTTTACCTTCTCTATGTCGTTTCTTTGCATTCACGATGGTAAAGTTACGAATTTTTTATAACTTTGACCAATAAAAATTGAAATATATGGCAAACGATTGGAAAGATAGATTGGGTGTAGTCTTCTCTACCAACCCAAATTTTGAATACGACACCGCCTCGGATGAGGGTGAAGCTACCCTACCACCAGCTAAGCAGAACCTTAAAGTATGGCTCGACCGCCTTAAAGGAGGTCGCGTAGCCACCGTAGTGCGCGGTTTTGTAGGCTCTCAAGATGACCTTGCCGAACTCGGCAAAGAGCTAAAAAAGAGTTGTGGTGTAGGCGGCACCGCCAAAGATGGCGAGATAATCATCCAGGGCGACCACCGCGACAGGGTCATAGAGTTACTTACTAAAGCGGGGTATAAATGTAAGCGCGCCGGCGGATAAAATTTCTTGTGATAAGGGGTCGATTGCGTCCCCTAACTAAAAAGGCGACAATGGGACGTACGTTCAAGTACTACCCATCGTCGCCTTTTTCGCCGAGTGTAGCACTCGGCGCCCTTCTGACAACAAATTAATTTCTTGTGATAGCGGCGCATCAGCGACGCTTCAGTCCAAATGGCGAATGGGAAATACGCTTAGTATGTCCCATCCGCCATTTCTCGTGTCAGCGCCACTGCTACACCACTCTGACAAGAAATTGGGTCGTGGGTCTTGGGAAAGTTTGTTCTATGAGTTCCGATGAGTTCCGATGGGTTACAATAAATTTTATAGTAACTCATAGTAACCCATCCGACTGCGCAACCTTCTGAAAAGAAATTGCGTCTCGCGCTAAGGAAAGTTTGTGTTGTTAAAAGGCTATGCCTTTTTATATTTTACCCTTTAAGCCCTTTTCTGCCTCTTTCTGCCCTTTGGTATTAGGCGCAGGAATCAACCTCTGCGCGAAGCGCACTACACTTTTAAGTCCTCAGTTTTCAGTTTTCGCTTTATAAAAAATAGTGCCCAACAAATCTGCTGGACACTATTCTTATAAACCAAAGGTCTAACTACACTGTCATCACCTCTTTCTCCTTCTTCTCAAGCTCGGCATCGAGAACCTTGGTGAACTTCTCAAGGAGCTTCTGTACCTGTGCCCCGCCATCCTTCTGCTCGTCCTCAGACATACCCTCCTTCTGAGCCTTCTTGAATGCCTCAACAGCATCGCGGCGTGCGTTACGGAGGCTGATACGTGCAGTCTCGCCCTCAGCCTTAACCTTCTTCACAATCTCCTTACGACGATCCTCCGTAAGTGGTGGAATAGAGAGGCGGATATGCTCGCCATTGTTTGATGGTGTAAGACCGATATTAGAGTCGATGATAGCCTTCTCGATAGGACGAATCATATTCTTATCCCATGGCTGGATAAGCACGGTCTTAGCATCTGGTACTGTGACGCTTGCAACACCAGATACTGGTGTCTGTGAGCCATAGTAGTCGATAAACACACCGTTAAGAACATTAACAGATGCCTTGCCTGCGCGGAGGTTTAGCAACTCCTCAGCAAGGTGGTCAACAGCGCGCTGCATGCGGTCGGTTGCCTCATTTAGAATAGTTTTAGTATCCATAGTTATATTATTTATAAATTATTTCAATGCCTCAACAATAGCTTCGTCAATAGCCTTAGCAATCTCCTCGTCGTAGCCTACACCTACATATACAACCTTGCCATCCTTGCCTACAACAACTGAGCGTGGAATGTAGTTCGATGCGTACTTCTTATATATCGACTGGTCGCCATCCAAGCCAACAGGGAAGGTATAGCCCATCTTATCCAGGAAGTTCTCCACAGTTTTGCGCTCCTCGCCACGCGAGATAGGCAATACCACAACATCCTTACCTGCGAAGCGGTCGATGACATCCTTCTGCAAGTGCGACATCTCCTGACGACATGGAGGACACCACGTAGCCCAGAAGCTTACCAACACCACCTTGCCACGCAAATCAGAGAGGGTCACCTTGCTGCCGTCAAGCATCTCAACCGTGAAGTCGGGAGCCATATCGCCAGCGTGGATAAGTGTTGTTGCTTCGATATCCTGCTGTGCTGTTGGAGCGGCGGTGCGTGTTGCCGAAGCCTCCACAGGCCAGAAAATAATAGCCACCACAAGGGCTATAAGCACCAAGAGTAGTGCCGAGAGCGTGAGTGTTGAGCCGCGCTTCTTATAAATTTGTTTAATTGCCATAATAGTTTGTGTATTAAGGTGTTAAAATTAAAGTGTTACAATAGTTCCAATATTCTCTCCTGCAACCACCTTTTCAAGATTACCTACGGTATCCATATCGAATACTATAAGCGATAGATGATTCTCGCGACATAGCGTGAATGCTGTCTGATCCATCACTTTGAGACGACGTGCGATGACCTCGTCGAAGGTAATAGTGTCGAACTTTGTGGCAGTAGGATCCTTCTCTGGGTCTGCGGTGTAGATGCCATCTACGCGCGTACCCTTGAACATAACCTCTGCTTCAATCTCTATGCCACGAAGTGCCGATGCTGTGTCGGTTGAGAAATATGGATTCGATGTACCACCACCGATGATAACTACATAACCAGCTTCGAGATACTCGATAGCCTTAGCCTTTGAGTAGTACTCGCCGATAGGCTCCATACGGATTGAGGTCAAGACCTTAGCCTTTACGCCTGCCGACTCCAATGCCGACTGCAACGCGAGCGAGTTGATGATAGTTGCGAGCATACCCATCTGGTCGCCCTTAACACGGTCGAAGCCGCGACCAGCACCCTGAATACCGCGGAAGATATTACCGCCACCGATGACAATACCTATCTCCACGCCCATCTCCTTGATGCGCTTAATCTGCTCGGCGTAGGCATTAAGCACCTCTACGTCGTGACCATAATTCTGCTTTCCCTGCAACGACTCACCACTAAGCTTGAGTAGTATTCTGCGATATTTTGAAGTAGCCATATTAAGAATACAAGTTTAATTAAATTATGCGAAGATAGTTATTTTTGCCAAATTCTACAACTTTTTAACTATCTAATTTATACTTTGGATGAATAATAGCTACGGAGTAAGAGATGGCGAGCACAACAACAGATACAAAAGACTCTGCCTAAGAGCAACGTCCAAGCAGAGTCATATATCGTGAATAAGAGACTATGTGTTATTGGTTTATAGGTGCAGCTGAGCCAGGAGTTCTTACCCATATCAGCTTGTTTGCCAGGTCGAAGTAGACATCATACGTACCTGATACAACAATACAGTTGCCACCGCTTTTTGTCATTGGCACACCCTCTTCCTTATTCACAAATACTTGACAATTAGAGCCATAGTCATCGCCCCATTTGTTGTTGGCACGCACCTTAAACTCACCCGTAAGTTTGGCGTTAAGAGCTACATATAGACCGATTGTCTCGTCCCACAAAAGCTTGGTATCTTTACCACCTCCGTCATTACCCCAATTATTGTGGGTGCCACATAGACCCCATGATACATCCGAGAGTGATGGATCTTCACCATCCTCAGTTTGACTATTTGCAGTAGTGTAGTCAACACCCTCTTCCATAAGGTAGATACGTTCATTTATGCTGTCGAAGTAGATGTCGTAAGTGCCACCCTTATAAACTACGATATTTTTGCCACTAGGAGCACCAGACATCCACATATTCGGCATAAGATTGGTAATACCGCCACCAAAATTTATATCCCATGATCCCGCGCTCTTAATCTTAAACTTATCGCCAGATTTGAGGCTTAAGCTCTGTTTCACAAAGACGTTTGACACATGTGTGGATGACATTAAAACGTCTCCCCAATCGTTGAATGTACCAGCCACAGCCCATGTCGACTGCTCAACAATAGGGGGATTTGGCTGGTAATTTGCATTATTCCACTCGCCTGAATCGATGCTTGTAATGTAGTAGTAGTTGTTTGGAGCAACGCCCACTGTAAGGTTAGCTGTCTGTGTCCAAACATGATCACCATTCCATGCAAACTCTGTATATGCAGGATTCATACGGCAGAAAATGATATTTGTCATACTCTTCGGAAAAACAGCGCTGTAAATACCATCGCCATCCTCATCTGTGAGCTTAACATCCACCTCATTGTTGCTATCCCACAAGTATGCAGCAAACCAAGCATTCGCACTCTTCCATTCATCATTAGGTACAAGATATACGATAGAGTTTTCTGGCTCTGGCTCTGGTTCTGGTTCTGGCTCTGGCTCTGGAATAATCTCTCCAAAGTTGTAGATGACGCAAGGTCCCAACGTAACATCCTTTGCCGAGGTCACCTCTTTGCCTGCAACCATCACACTTATTGAGGTCTTATTAACACAAGGAGTAAAGGCTACCCAAATATCATCACCAGCCGTAAGGGTGATACTCTTCTCCAAATTTTTACTTCCGTTAATACCTGAGAATATCGCATCCTCAGCCAAGAGGGTCACCTCTGAATCGCAAGCAAGGCGGAAAAATGCACTCTCGATACTAAGGCTAACCATTCCACTCTTTGGGAAGAGCTCATACTCTCCTCTAATGCTAAGACCGCGCTTGCCGGCGTCGCTATCCACAACACTTCCATTTTCGTGCTGCGTTGCAATGAGTATATTGGTCGCAGTGAGCAATGCCGAGGCCTCTGTATCGGTAGATACAAAGCGCGAAGGCTCCTCAGCCGAGTTCGTAAAGATGAAGTTACCTTTGTCGGATGTAACATAGAGTGTATCATCGCCACTCCATACTGTCTGCCAATCACCATCATTATTAACAATATCGGCGCGTGTGTGGTCAATCACCGCGATAAACGAGAATCCATCTGTGTAATTGTCCCAAATATAGCCACCCTCATCGGTGCAAGCTACTGTGCCCAATATTACAGCAATGGCAAGTATTAGATTCCAAAACCTCTTCATTATTTTGATAATATTTTATGAGAAGGCAAAGATAGTGATTATCACTAAAATATGCAATAAGAAGCTATTTTAATCGGCGATTTCAGATATTTCAAATAATCTTTTTGCACCAATAGTCTATCGCTTAATAAAAAAAATCACTATATTTGTAAATTGATACCTACGACATTGTAGGAGTAAAAATAAGAAAAATGGGTGCAGAGTACAACTATCTATATCGGGTGAATAGCCCTGAGGAGTTACGTAGGCTAAGCGTCAAGGAGTTGAAGGCTTATGCCGACGAGTTGCGTCGTTATATTATCGAGTGCTGTGCTGTAAACCCTGGCCACCTCGGCTCGAGTCTCGGCACGGTGGAGCTTACCATCGCCCTGCACTATGTCTACGCCATGCCCGAGGATCGCATCGTCTGGGATGTGGGACATCAGGCGTATGCCCATAAGATTATCACCGAGCGCAGGGATGCCTTTCACACCAACCGTACCTACGGTGGTATCAGTGGCTTCCCACGTATGGCGGAGAGTAAGTACGACTCCTTTGGTGCGGGACACTCTTCGGTGAGTATCTCTGCTGCCTTTGGTATCGCTAAGTCGTTGGAGATGAGTGGCAATAACAACCACGTTGTGGCGGTTATAGGCGATGGCGCTTTGACGGGAGGTCTCGCCTTCGAGGGTCTTAACAATGCGGGTGCATCGCCTAAGACCAACATGCTCGTGATTCTCAACGACAATGAGATGTCTATCGACGAGCCTGCGGGTGCGTTGGACCGTTACTTGGTGCGCATATCCACCTCGCGATGGTATAATAATTTGAAGAGTGTGCTATGGCGTGGTCTCTCGGTTGTGCCACCTGTGCACCGCTTTATCCGCAAGGCGGGCAATGCCGTGAAGCAGGGACTCCTTAAAAATAGCAACCTCTTCGAGAGCCTTAATTTCCGTTACTTCGGACCTATCGATGGTCACGACATAGAGACTCTTGTGAGCACGCTTACAGCATTGAAGGCTATCGGCGGTCCAAAGTTACTACATATCAAGACTAAGAAGGGCAAGGGCTACGCTACAGCCGAGGCAAACCCTGCGGTATGGCACGCCCCTGGTCGTTTCGATGTGGCTACGGGAGAGCGTGTGAAGAGCGCATATAGTGCCGATAGGTATCAGGATGTCTTCGGTACTACGCTCCTTGACCTTGCTAAGGAGGATAGCCGCATTGTAGGTGTTACGCCCGCTATGCCATCGGGCTGTTCGATGAATATTATGATGCGCGAGATGCCGTCGAGGTGCTTCGATGTGGGTATCGCCGAGGGTCACGCCGTGACCTTCTCCGCGGGTCTTGCTGTGGGTGGCAGTCGCCCATTCTGCAATATCTACTCTTCGTTTATGCAGCGCGCCTACGATAATGTTATCCACGATGTGGCACTCCAAAACCTCCCCGTGGTTATGTGTCTCGACCGTGCTGGTATCGTTGGCGAGGATGGTGCTACGCATCACGGTGCTTTTGACCTTGCCTATCTAAGCTGTGTGCCAAATCTCACTATCGCAGCGCCACGCAACGAGTGGATGTTGCGCCAGATGATGTATACCGCATCAAAGGCTGACCACCCTACCGTTATCCGCTACCCACGTGGTATCGGCGAGGGCGTGGAGTGGAAGAATAGCGCCTTTACCACTATCGAGGAGGGTCGTGGTGAGCAGTTGCGCGAGGGTAAGGATGTTGCGATTGTCGCTATTGGCACTATGGCAAATGTGGCTCTTAGGGCTGCTGAGCATAGTGAGCGCAGTGTTGCTGTCTACGACCTACGCTATGCTAAACCTTTGGATACAAGGATGTTGCAAGATATAGCATCGCGCTTCGATAAGATTATCACCATTGAGGATGGCGTTATCCGTGGTGGTGTTGGCGAGAGTGTCTCGGCATATCTTGCCCGCTTGGGATGCAAAGCTAAGGTTGCAAACCTCGGTATCGACGATAAGTTTGTGGAGCACGGCAAACCATCGGAGTTGTATGCCGAGTGTGGCTATAATGAGGAGGCGGTGCTTAGAACATTAAGTAAACTTTAGAGAATGTATGTTTGAATTAGAAAAGAGTATAATCGAGGAGGCGTGGAACGACCGTTCGATGCTTCAGAAGGAGGATGTTAAGGAGGCTATCCGCCGTGTTGTGGAGGCTGTAGATAAGGGTGCTTTGCGCTGTGCCGAGCCTATCGACTTGGAGCGAAGCGAGTGGCAGGTCAACGAGTGGGTTAAGAAGGCTATTATTATGTACTTCCCTATCCAGACTATGCGCACGATGACAGCTGGCGAGTTGGAGTGGTACGACAAGATGGAGCTTAAGCGTGGCTACGAGGAACTTGGCGTTCGCGTTGTACCTCAGGCTGTTGCCCGTTATGGCGCATATATCGCCCCTGGGGCTATCCTTATGCCTTCGTATGTAAATATCGGTGCATACGTCGATAGTGGCACTATGGTAGATACTTGGGCTACTGTAGGCTCATGTGCTCAGATTGGTAAGAATGTACATCTTAGCGGTGGCGTGGGTATCGGTGGCGTGTTGGAGCCAGTGCAGGCATCGCCTGTGATTATCGAGGATAACTGCTTTATCGGCTCGCGCTCTATCGTTGTTGAGGGCGCACACGTCTGCCGCGAGGCGGTGCTCGGCTCAAATACTGTTATCACCGGTTCAACACATATCATCGACGTAACAGGCTCTGAGCCAGTGGAGTATAAGGGCTATGTCCCACCACGCTCGGTAGTAGTTTCGGGTACATATAATAAGAAATTCCCTGCTGGCGAGTATGGCGTCCAGTGCGCCCTAATCATCGGCAGAAGAAAGGAGTCAACCGATAAGAAGACATCGCTTAACGATTGCCTACGCGACTTTGCGATATCGTAGGGTGCTGTGATAGGTTGCCTTTTATCCAAAGGGCAGAAGAGTCAAAAGAGTCCTAAGGGTTGCGTTTATGATTCCCCTTTAGGACTCTTTGGACCTTTCTGCCCCTTTTCTCATAAAGGCAGAGCCTTTTTCCACTCATTTTTGCGAATATAATCTCTTTATAGCGACTGCGTTTAATAAAAAATTCTTACCTTTGCATCTTAGAAATAAAATCTAACGAGATATGATTACTAAAATCGAACAAATATTAGCCGAGATTGAGGCGTTTGCGCCTAAGAGTGCCGCTGAGGTGGAGGCGTTCCGTATCAAAATTTTGGGTAAGAAGGGCGAGCTTGGTGCCTTGATGGAGGAGTTCAAGAGTGTACCTGTGGAGCAGAAGCGTGAGCTTGGTCAGAAGCTTAACAACCTTAAAAACGTGGCTACCGAGCGTATCAACACCCTCAAAGAGGAGTTGGGCAATGCCGCAGCTATGAGCGCATCGAAGATTGACGATATGACACGCCCAGGCTCTGAGGAGGCGGTAGGCTCACGCCACCCTATCTCAATCGTTAAGAATGAGATTGTTGGCATCTTCTCACGTCTTGGTTACACCGTAGCTGATGGTCCAGAGATTGAGGATGATTGGCATGTCTTCTCAGCGCTTAACTTCCCACCAGAGCATCCAGCGCGTGATATGCAGGATACATTCTTTATCGAGAGCCGTCCTGATGTGGTATTGCGTACCCACACATCATCTATTCAGGTGCGTACTATGGAGCGTCAGAAGCCACCTATCCGCGTAATATGCCCAGGTCGTGTGTTCCGTAACGAGGCTATCTCTTACCGTGCGCACTGTATCTTCCACCAGATTGAGGGTCTCTATATCGACCGCAATGTATCGTTTGCCGATATGAAGCAGTCGTTGCTATACTTCGCTAAGGAGCTCTTTGGCGAGCAGGCACAGATTCGTATGCG
>JAZOSJ010000139.1:0-7874 GCA_045657045.1 Alistipes sp. | reverse complement strand
ATCCTTCGTCCTGAGGCTACTGGTTACGGTGCTTTGTATTTCGTTGAGTATATGTTGGCTAAGGCTGGCAAGGATATCAAGGGTAAGACTGTTGCAGTTTCAGGTTTCGGTAACGTAGCTTGGGGTGCATCACAGAAGGCTGTTGAGCTTGGTGCTAAGGTTGTTGCAATCTCTGGTCCAGACGGCGTTTGCGAGATTCCTGGTGGTATCACTAACGAGATGATCGACTATATGCTTGTAATGCGTTCTTCAAACCGCAATAAGGTTGAGGATATGGCTACTAAGTTCCCTGAGGCTTGTAAGTTCACTGCTGGTAAGAAGGCTTGGTCTGTAAAGTGTGATATCGCTCTTCCTTGCGCATTCCAGAACGAGTTGAACGAGGCTGATGCTAAGGAGCTTTTGGCTAACGGTACATGGTGCTGCGCTGAGGTTTCTAACATGGGTTGTACTCCTGAGGCTATCAAGGCATTCCAGGATGCAGGTATTCTCTTCGCTCCAGGTAAGGCAGTCAACGCTGGTGGTGTAGCAACTTCTGGTCTTGAGATGACTCAGAACTGTATGCACATTTCATGGGCAGGTGAGGAGGTTGATGATAAGCTCCACTTCATCATGAAGTCTATCCACGAGGCTTGCGTTCAGTTCGGTACACAGGCTGACGGCACTATCAACTACGTTAAGGGTGCTAACATCGCAGGCTTTATGAAGGTGGCACAGGCTATGCTTGAGCAGGGTATCATCTAGTCTTTAGCATTATAAGGGGTGATTACTGCCCCTAACAAAAATTCCCGACAATGGGACGTACGCCAAGTACTACCCATCGTCGGGATTTTTGTTGAGTGTTGTACTCCCACCCTTATAATGTTAAATCCACAACCCGGTATGTTGTACTAATGTGCTATCCCACGGGCTGTACTTCGGTACTATCCCGTGGGGATCTTCTTTTGCGATAGAACAAATCTAACCCCTTCTGACAAGAAATTGCCTCGCGCTTCGGTGGGTTTGTGTTATGAGTTCCGATGAGTTCCGATGAGTTCCGATGGGTTCCGATGGGTTCCGTGTTTTTATTGATGATATCGCTCTACTCATAGTAACTCATAGTAACCCATAGTAACCTATAGTAACCCACAAAACCCATTTGTTTGCACTTTTTGTCTTTATATGGAAATTGGGGATACTGAGTAATCTGAATATACTGGGGCTTCCCCCAGATTACCCGCAATCCCCATTATCCCCATATTCCCCAGAAAATTTACTTAAAAACGAATACCTTTAATTATTGATACCCACAAATCTCGTAACTATTTAATAATTAGTGGTGTTCAAAAATTTATGGGGGGGGTAAATTATGTAACTAAAAATTGTTTTTCTCAAAATTAATCTCTAACTTTGCGGTAGTCAAGACTAGGAACAACCTATTATAAACCATAAATCTTACGACTATGAAAAAGTATTATCTCTTTATGGCGATGGTTCTGTCGCTAATGTCGCTATCTTGCGATAAGATTCCATTCTTAGACTGTGGTAATGAAGAGCCTGTGATTGTTGATTGGGAACCAATCAAGTTGCAGGTAATGCTATGTGACACTGAAGGAAACAATCTCTTAGATCCAGAGAATCCAAACAACTATGATCCATCAGTAATAAAGATTAAGTACGAGGGTCAGGAGTATTCTGTGTTAAATCCAGATAGCCCACAGACACCTGCATATAAAGCAGTGTTTGGCAGTATATTTATAGCTGGTAGTGATGGCCATCAGTATTTGGAGATTGGCGAGTTTAATGCTACTGAGAAGTGCGAGATGCGTGAGATTGAGATTATTTGGGGCGATGGTACATCGGATATTATTGCCTATTCAAACGATTACAGCATAAATAGTAAGTATGCTAACGATGCAGATAAGAGTTGGGGCTACACATTCTATCGCAAGGCATATCTAAATGGTGAGGAGTATACTACATATGATGGTAAAAGCCGTTTTATAGGTTTTAATATCTCTAAAGAGGTAGCTACGCCAGAGGATATTATTGTTGATTGGGCGCCTATCTTTATGCGCGTATATCTACGTGATGCTGAGGGAAATAATCTCCTCGATGCTACCAACGAGAAGTGCTACGACACCTCTAATATTGTTGTGACATACGAGGGTAAGGAGTACAACATTTGCAATCCATATACTCCAGAGACATCTGAGTATCTTGCGGTCTTTGGCGAGATATGGCTTATGAGGGATGTTGATGGTGAGGCTTGCTTAGATATAGGCGAGTGGAATGCTTTGGAGAAGTGTGAGATGCGTGGTGTGGAGGTTGCCTGGGGTGATGGCACAACAGATAGTTTCGCCTTCTCTAACGACTACACCTACAATGAGGAGTATCGTGAAGATAGTGAGCACGACTGGGGCTATACCTTTGTTCGTAGTGCCTATCTTAATGGTGAGCAGTATGGCGAAGAGACAGACTCTCGATGCTTTGTCTACAACATCATAAAGTAAAGGGTATCGAACTCCTTAAAAACAGAGAGCGTGTCCGATTGGGACACGCTCTACTTGTTTTTGTGAGATCCTACTTAGTAGGAGTGTACTTGCTCCAAGTACCACCGCCTTTGTCCCAAGTGCCCGATTTTACAGTGTAACGGTTGTTGCCATTGGTAGGAGTAGTAAGATCTGAGGTCTGGTTCCACTTGTTATTCCAGTTATTTGCTGTTGCTGATGGATTCATACGGCAGAAGATAATACTGCAACCATAGTCGTAGCCCTCAGGAAGCTCGCATCGGTATAGGTCTGCAACACCTTCAACAGCAGTCATGCTAACCCACTTCTCATCTGTTGTTGTATTGCCTGACTTCTTCCAAAAGTATGCGGCAAAGCGAGCATTGTCCACCTTCCAGTTAGAATTTGGAGTTAGGTAGATATATGGGATTAAGGTCACTGTGTAGCTACCATTGTTTGAGGTAACCTTGTAGTACTCTGTGTCAATATACTCTGTAGGGTCGGTGCTGAACTGACCACCCTTGATGACGGTACCTGTTGTACCCCAAACGTCGCCACCTGATGAGTTGCCAAATACACCGCCATTGATTGTCGCACCACCAACTACGTCGCAAACACAGCTGCCACCACTTGCAGTATCATTGTCAGCGATAAATGTACCGCCATTGATAATCACCTTGCCGCTGCCGTATACATAAACAACATTGTCAGTATACTCTGTGTTCTCAGGGACGCTATATGTGCCAGCGTTGATTGTAGTTACACCACTACTGATTGAAACGGCTCCGTGTCGACCCTCAACTGTAAGTGTAGACTCTGCAGGGATGTTCAATGTGCCAGCAGAATCAATAGCATATGTAAAGTTACCAGCATTACTAATCTTACCACCATTAAGAGTTGCTGTAGCATTTGAAGGAACTTTCAACGCTGTAGCATCGTAGTTGCCTGCGCCTGGAGCGTCACCATCCTCGTAGTCTGCTGCAATCCAGCCACCATTCATCACAAATGTTGAACCAGACTGGTTGTTAACAGCATAACCACCATTGCCATCGATTGCGCTAATCTTACCAGAGTTAAGAATCATCTCTTTGTAGTTGTATACACCACGAGAGTTGATAGAGCCATTACCCTTAGTATCCTTAATTGTCAAAGAGCCGTAGTTTTTAATAACATAGATATGCTTGCTTGTTGATTCCTCACCACCATTTAGTGCAAAACCATTAAGGTCAAGAACTGCAGTCTTGCCCTCAGCAAGAACAATAGACTCAGAAGCGGTTACATCGCAAATAAGTGTAATATTACCACCAACATTGAATGCCTCCTGAAGAGTTGCATACTTCACGCCGTTGACCTCAGCAACGCGTACACTTACGCACTTGCCGTCGATGAAAAGCTCACCAGTACCAGTTGCATCGTAAGCCTTACCTACAAGACCGTCGTAGTAGAACTCAACGCCCTCGATGTTGCTCTTCAAAGTACCAGTGAATGAGCAGTTGGTAAACTCAACAGTGTAGCCTGTCTGGTTGTGCCATACACCTGCGATACCGCCAATCTCCTGGGCCTCTGCCGCCTCCTCGGCGTTGTAGATCTCAACATCACCTGAGCATACGCAGTTCTCGAACTTGTTACCGTAGTGTGCGATACCGAACAAACCACCAACATCGCAAGTAGAACCAAGAACGTCGATATTAGATGTGATGTTAGTGAACTTGTGACCACCCTCGCCATTGAAACCGCAAACACCACCAACGTATGTACGGTAAGCGTTGCCATTCTCAATAGAGTGAGCCTTAACGTATGAGGTCTCGTCAGCCTCTACGGTTACATTTGTCCAGTCGGCGTAAGCGTTTTTACCACCTACACCACCAACATATGCTAAGCCGTTAACCTCGACGTGACCCTTAACAGTGATGTTTGTGTACTTAGTTGTATAAGGCTGACCTGCTACAACACCAATATTCAAGCGACCAGCAACCTTAGCGTTCTCAACAACAAGGTTCTTGATCTCGCCATCGTGAGTAACGCCGAAGAGACCCTTGTTAGACTCAGAGCCACCATTAACTACAAGATTCTTGATAGTGTGGTTCTGACCATCGAAAGTACCCTTGAAGATGTTAGATGATGTACCAATAGGTGTCCACTCCTCGCCAGCAAGGTCGATATCTGCTGCAAGAACAGCAGTCTCACCTGCGAAGTTCTTGCCACCATTTACCAACTCAGCAAACTTTTTAAGACCATCAACATCATAGATTGTAGCAAGCTTAGCCTCTGCATCGTAGATGTAGCCACCAGTGATGTTCCAACCATTGTTATATTGATACTTTATACCATTGATTGTTACAGTACAAATACTATCCAACTTATATGTAGCACCTATCAAGTTCTCAGCACCATTAACGTTCTCAATAACAGCGTCGTTAATAACAGACTCCTTACCCAATGAACCAGAAATCTGACCCTTGCGAACATCATCACATACGATAGTTACATTCTTAACAGTTGCGCCATTTAGAGTCTGCTTAGAGATGATACCTGAGATACCGCCTACGTGCATAGCGCCCTTGATTGTCAAGTTCTCAGCAGAGAAGTTAGAATAGTTTGCTGTCAAACCACCGTTCATCTGAATATCTGAGATAACACCACCAACAGTCATGTTACCTTCGATAGTTGAACCCTCGTTAGCCTTGATAGAGATATTCTCAGCATCAATGCAACGGCGTGTGTAAGCCAAAACACCAGAAGTGTAGTCACCACCCTTAATAGATACATTGCCCTTAACTGTAATGTTCTCCAAAGCAGTGTAGTATGGATAAGCGATAGCAGCAGCAACTATATGACCCTCAGTAGCGATATTTACATTCTCGATAGTAAGGTTCTTAATGTAGTTCTGGTTAGCCTTATCAATACCCTCGGTTACACCAAATAGACCTGCATAAGCATAGCCATCAGCGTCAAGAGCGATATTTGTAATGTTCAAGTTATTGATAACAAAACCGTTACCATCGAAGTTACCCATAAAGCCGTGATCCTTGTATGCAGAACCGATTGGAGTCCACTCCTCATTGTTAAGGTCGATATCAGCTGTAAGAACGATAGTCTTACCCTGGAAATAATCAGCACCACTGTTTACCTGATCGGCAACCCATTTAAGACCTGCAAGGTTGCTAATCTCGTATACGCCCTCCTCTGGAGATGTCACGCCATCAGCGATACCGTTGCTAACCTCCTTTGTAGAGATTGTGCCCCTCTTCTGTGCGCGGCGTACTACTGTCTGGTTTGTCCAGTTGCCAGAAGCGATCTCCTCGCCCTCGGCACTCTTCACTGCAACATTTACCTCAGGATATGTACCCACAGGTGCAGGAACGTAGAATACCGCAGTTGCATCCTCCTTGGTGTTGCTGAATGTGATAACAACCGTATCGTTGTCGCTATCGTCAGATGTCTCCAATACAGGAGTCTCGCCGTTAAGCATAGTTGTGAACTCACCGGTAAGCTTCTTGCCTGTGGTAGAGAGTGTGAACTGCATATTCTCACTAACTGGGAGGTTGTTGACATAAATTTTGAAAACACCGCCCAAGTGCTTAAATTCAACTGAGCCATTCTCGATCTGACCCCACATGGCAAAGCCAAAGCTATTCTCCTTTTCGCCGATAACAGATCCGTAGTTGTACTCCGCAGGGAAGTTGATAGTGAGCGCTCCCTCTGCATCAACTCGGCTATTCTCATTGTAAGGGAAGAATGCGTAGTTGCCGATTGTCTCGTTAGTCTTGAGCTCGAAAGTACCTACACTCTTGCCGCCGTCGCCAGCAACCAATGTCATAGGGCTAACGTTGCCTGTTGTCATCAAGGTACCAATCTTATCGCCCTCGTGCCAGAAGAAAGCACCATCCGACTCCATACCCGCTCGAGTATCTATGACGCTCTCAACATTTGCACTCAATGTACGTCTAAACATAGTCGTATCCAACGACTTGTCGCTCTGCGTACACGCTACGAAAGAGAGTGCACAAAGCAAAGCAAATAAAAACTGTTTTTTCATCTTAGTAGTGCTAAAAATTAATTTACATCTCCTCGTCAGGTAGACCTGACTCGCCAAAACCGCCTCCTGAAAGCTGGAAGCCACACTCTACCTCAATCTCTACTACCTGAATCTCAGGTGTCTGGTAGTTCGTGGGAAAAAATAATTTGTTCATGGTTTAATAGTTATTTAATAAAGTAGTTTGTTGTCAATACAGTATTTCACTCCACAAAAGTATATAAAATTTTCTGTAACATTGTGGTATAAAAAGCGCGAAAATTGATATTGTTTACCTATGTATAATAATTAACCTAATTTATTGACCCAAAACAACGTCTCTTTGTGGTGTGTTATCTATGTCATATATGCCAATTTTGTAGGCTTTGTTTTGTGCTTGTTGAGGAGTGCTACCTCTGCGTATAACTGTTAGGCTTTCATTAAAATGCGGTGCTTTGCGTTGGGCGTGTCGCCGAAATTTATAGTCCCAATATTTGTAATTTCGAAATCAATCTCTAACTTTGCCAGAGTAGAAAATTGGACTATGAAATATTAACTATAAATAGGATGACAATGAAAAGATATATCTATGTTGTAGCGATGGCGCTATCACTAATCGTGACCTCTTGTGATAAACTATTGCAATCGAATGATGATCAAGTTCGGGTGGAGGTTGATTTCGGGAAGATAGAGTTGAGGGTCTATCTAAATGATGCTGACGGCAATAATCTTCTTGATCCTAAGGTCGAAGGTGCTTATCCATCTTCGCAAATATCGCTTGCCTATAACTATCACACATTTAGTGTGGTAAATCTTATCCCTGCGACAAAGACACGCACAGAAGATACGCCAGAGTGGGTGGCGCTTCTTAATCGTGATACTGCGGGAGAGGCATTTTTGCAGCTTGCATGGTGGGAGGCTCTTGAAAAGTGTGAGCAGCGTAGTGTGGCAATATTGTGGGGTGATGGCTCTGATGATACCATTGCCTACTCTAACGATTATACCTACGACCCTCAATATTTCTTTGATATTGAAAAGAATTACGGATTCACCTTCTATCGCAGTGCCTATCTCAACGGTAGGGAGCTTAGCAAGGAGGATTATGATGGTTCTGACCGTATAATTAGATATACCATCACAAGGTAGCAGTTTGAATTGTCGGGAGATACCTTAATAGACAAAAAATGGGGCACCCTTTTGGATGTCCCATTTGCTTTTGGAGAAACAAGCAACTACTACTTGTTCTTCTTATCGTAGCGTTTTGCGTAGCGGCTCATAAACTTATCCACACGACCAGCGGTGTCAACCAACTTCATCTTACCTGTATAGAATGGGTGAGATGTGTTAGAGATTTCCATCTTATACACGGGATA
>JAZOSJ010000138.1:0-5198 GCA_045657045.1 Alistipes sp. | reverse complement strand
TAATTTCTCACGATAAGGCAGACATCTCCTTCCGCTAACAAAAAGTGCCACCAATGGGACGTACGCCAAGTACTACCCATCGGTGGCATTTTTGCCGAGCGTTGTATATGCAGCCTTCTCCTGAGAAATTGGGTCGTGCTGCCCGGAAGGTGGTTTTTTGTTTCGCTCTGCGAGCGAACAGCTAAAAGCTGAGGAAGATTAAGAGAGGACAGAGAGAGCAGAGATTTATTTTAAATTGTGATACTCTGTTTCATTGCTCTCCCTGCTCTCCCTGTTCTCTCCCTTATAAAACACTCGCGCGTAGAGCACCTTACTTTTCACCTTTCACTTTTATTTCTACCTGGATTCGAAGTGAGCTTGCGAACTAGAGCCGATACCTTAAAAAACAGCGCAGGCTTAAGCCGAGCAATAAATCATAATCATATCGGCTCAACCAACGGTAAGAGAGAGTCAGGGAGAACGGCTATGGTTTTTTGGCGGTATGGCGTTCGGGAGGTTGCAAGAGTAGAGCTTGCTCTGGCGCGAGGAGTTTGTGGAGTGATGCTTGCATCGACGCCACAAGCTCCTCGTGACATATGTGGCGCAGCCCCTGCCCTCTTGCAACCAAAGTACCTACTTCACAACAAAAAACGACCCTCAAAAGAGAGTCGTTTAGTTGGGCTACCTGGATTCGAACCAAGAATGACAGGACCAGAATCTGTAGTGTTACCATTACACCATAGCCCAATATTTTTGTTTGACGGTGCAAAAGTAGAATATTATTTTGTAATTACAAAGAAAATTGCAAAAAAAATTCATATCTTTGTTAAGATTTTTGCAATTAATATAGTAAAACAATATAAAACACACTGATTATGAAAAACATCAAGTCGCGTCTTATCATTATGAACTTCCTACAATTCGCTGTATGGGGTTCCTATCTAACATCTATGGGAGGCTATCTCTTCGCCTCAGGGTATGGTGAATTGATTGGCTGGTTCTATGCAATGCAGGGTATCGTATCGATGTTTATGCCTGCGATTATGGGTATCATCGCCGACAAGTTGATTCCTGCGCAGCGACTCTTGGGTCTCTGCCACGGCATCGCCGCGCTCTTTATCGCAGGTGCTGGCTACTGCGGTCAGAACGATATGCTATGGCCAATGTTCACCCTATACTCAATAAGCGTTGCATTCTATATGCCAACTCTTGCCCTTTCGAACTCTGTGGCATACACCGTGCTTGAGCAGGGTGGCTACGACACAGTAAAGGCATTCCCTCCTATTCGAGTATTCGGTACTGTTGGTTTCATTGTGGCGATGCTTGTATGTGACTTTGCTGGCTTCCAGTCAAGTCCTGTGCAGTTCTTCCAGTGTGCTATTATTGGTGTAATCCTTGCTATCTATGCCCAGATGTTGCCTAACTGTCCTGTTAACCGCAGCCAGGAGGATAAGAGCTTTGCTCAGCGCTTGGGTCTTGATGCCTTCAAGCTGTTCAAGAATAAGCAGATGGCGATGTTCTTCATCTTCTCAATGTTGTTGGGTGTATCGTTGCAGATTACCAATGGCTTTGCAAATAGCTTTATCACATCGTTTAAGAATATCCCAGAGTTTGCCAACACCTTTGGTGCTAACCACGCTAATGCCCTTATCTCGCTATCGCAGGTATCCGAGACTTTGTGCATCTTGCTTATCCCATTCTGCCTAAAACGCTTTGGTATTAAGCGTGTTATGCTTATTGCGATGTTTGCATGGGTATTGCGTTTCGGTCTCTTTGGCTTGGGTAACCCTGGCTCGGGTCTTTGGATGTTCATTCTCTCGATGATTGTCTATGGTGTTGCCTTTGACTTCTTCAATATCTCTGGTTCGCTCTTCGTAAACGAGAATACTAGTGGTGAGATGCGCTCGTCGGCGCAGGGTCTCTTTATGATTATGACCAATGGTATCGGTGCTACCGTAGGTACGCTTGGTGCTCAGGCTGTGGTTAACCGTCTTGTGCCAGCCACTGAGAGCGTTGATGGCGTTGTAGTCAATGGTCTAAGCGTTGTGGAGGGCTGGAGTACAACATGGCTTGCCTTTGCGGGATATGCCCTTGTTGTGGCGCTACTCTTTATGGTGCTCTTCCGCTATAAGCACGACGGCAACAAGCAGGTGAATATCAACCACTAATATGGCATTACAACCCTTAGCCGAGCGTCTGCGCCCCCAAGGCTTAGACGACTATATCGGACAGCGACATCTCGTAGGCGATAACGGCGTATTCCGCAAGTTTATCGCCTCGGGAAGTGTGCCCTCGTTTATCCTATGGGGGCCTCCGGGTGTGGGTAAGACTACGCTTGCGAAGATTGTCGCTACGGCACTCGAAAGACCATTCTATACACTCTCGGCAGTGACCTCGGGTGTTAAGGATGTGCGCGAGGTTATCGAGAAGGCGAAGAATCAGCATCTCTTCAATGCTCGCCCCGCCTTTCTCTTTATCGATGAGATTCATCGCTTCAATAAGTCGCAGCAGGACTCACTGCTTGGCGCTGTGGAGCAGGGTATCGTGACGCTTATAGGTGCTACCACGGAGAATCCATCATTCGAGGTTATATCGCCGTTGCTTAGCCGCTGTCAGGTCTATGTGCTTAAACCTATGGAGGATAGCGAGCTGCAAACCCTTTTAGACCGTGCGCTAACTACCGATGTGGAGCTTCAAAAACGCAATATCGAGGTGCGCGAGACTGAGGCGCTGTTCCGTTTCTCGGGTGGTGATGCTCGCAAATTACTCAACATTCTCGACATCATTGTAGGTGCTTCGGAAGGTAACATTGTCATTGATGATGAGCGTGTTACGGAGTGCTTGCAGCAGAACATCGCGTTGTACGATAAGTCGGGCGAGCAGCACTACGACGTAATCTCCGCCTTTATAAAGTCGGTGCGTGGTAGCGATCCTAATGCTGCGATATACTACCTTGCCCGTATGTTGGCTGGTGGCGAGGAGCCTCGCTTTATAGCCCGCAGATTGGTAATACTCGCATCCGAGGATGTTGGTTTGGCAAACCCTAATGCACTGCTCTTGGCTAATGCCTGCTTCGATACGGTACATAAGATTGGTATGCCTGAGGCGCGCATAACCCTTGCCGAGACCACGATATACTTAGCTACAAGCCCTAAGAGTAACTCGGCATACGCCGCTATAAATAAGGCACTTGCGATGGTCGAAAACGATACGACAAATCGCCCTGTGCCTCTCCATTTGAGGAATGCTCCGACAAAGCTTATGGGTGATATGGGCTATGGGGTCAACTATAAATATGCTCATGACTATGTCGGTAACTTCGTTCAGCAGGAGTTCTTGCCAGAGTCGCTATCGGGTACACGCTTCTATGTCCCTAATGAGGGCAATGCTCAGGAGCAGAAAATTTCGGAGCGCATAAAGGCGTTGTGGGGTGACAAATACTCTAAGTAGGGAGTGACAAAATGTCAGTCGTAATAAAAATGTTGCGACACGCAAATGCGATAATCTCTCTTTGGCATAGTGATTGCCACCACAAATCACCAAACAGAAAATATTATTAAAAACATAAAAACGTAATTAACTATGGCAGTTAGACCACTTTCAGACCGTGTATTGGTAAAGCCCAATCCAGCTGAGGAGAAGACCGCAGGCGGTCTATTTATTCCAGACACCGCAAAGGAGAAACCACTTATGGGTAAGGTTATCGCAGCAGGCCCTGGCACCGCAGAGGTAACAATGGAGGTAAAGGTTGGCGATACCGTTATGTATGGTAAGTACGCTGGCACGGAGCTTAACTACGAGGGCGAGAGCTACCTTGTAATGAAGCAGGCAGATATTATCGCAGTTATTGAGTAAATAATAATTAGGAACTAGAAATATGGCTAAGGAGATTAAATATAATGTCGAGGCGCGTGAGCTTCTAAAGGAGGGTGTTGATGCGCTATGCAATGCTGTGAAGGTAACACTCGGTCCTAAGGGTCGTAACGTTATCATCGACAAGAAGTTCGGTGCACCTCACGTAACCAAAGATGGTGTAACCGTGGCTAAGGAGGTTGAGTTGGAGGATACCTTTGCAAATATGGGTGCGCAGATGGTGCGCGAGGTAGCGTCAAAAACAAATGACGATGCTGGTGATGGTACTACGACTGCAACAGTTCTTGCGCAGTCGCTTATCTCTGTGGGTATCAAGAATGTAACTGCTGGTGCTAACCCTATGGATCTAAAGCGCGGTATCGACGCTGCGGTAGAGAGGGTTGTAGCATCGCTTAAGGAGCAGAGCCAGGTTGTAGGCTCAGACTTCGATAAGATTGAGCAGGTAGCAACAATCTCGGCTAACAACGATCGCAAGATTGGTAAGCTCATCGCCGAGGCTATGGCTAAGGTTAACAACGAGGGTGTTATTACCGTTGAGGAGGCTAAGGGTACTGAGACTCACGTAGACGTCGTTGAGGGTATGCAGTTCGACCGTGGTTACATCTCGGCATACTTCATCACCGATACTGAGAAGATGGAGGCTCAGCTCGACAAGCCATATATCCTTATCACAGATAAGAAGATTTCGACAATGAAGGAGATTATGGGTATCCTTGAGCCTGTGGCTCAGTCTGGTCGCTCACTCCTTATCATCGCTGAGGATGTTGACGGCGAGGCATTGTCGGCATTGGTTGTAAACAAGCTCCGTGGCACATTGAAGATTGCAGCTTGTAAGGCTCCAGGCTTTGGTGACCGCCGTAAGGAGATTTTGGAGGATATCGCAACACTTACAGGTGCAACCGTAATCTCTACCGATAAGGGTATGAAGATGGAGGATGCAGGTATCGAGGCGTTGGGTACTGCCGATAAGGTAACTCTTAACAAGGAGAATACCACTATTGTTGACGGTGCCGGCTCTAAGGAGGCTATCGCTGCACGCGTACAGCAGATTCGTGCCTCTATCGAGAACGCAACCTCTGACTACGACCGCGAGAAGTTGCAGGAGCGTTTGGCTAAGCTCGCTGGCGGTGTTGCAGTGTTGTATGTAGGTGCTGCTACCGAGGTTGAGATGAAGGAGAAGAAGGATCGCGTGGACGACGCTCTTGCGGCTACACGTGCTGCTGTTGAGGAGGGTATCGTACCAGGTGGTGGCGTAGCCTACATCCGCGCCGTAGAGTGCCTCGAGGGTATGAAGGGCGAGAACGACGACCAGACAACAGGTATCCAGATTGTTAAGCGCGCTATTG
>JAZOSJ010000137.1:0-46496 GCA_045657045.1 Alistipes sp. | reverse complement strand
CCCCAGTATTCTTCGGCTCGGCGGTAAACAACTTCGGTGTTCGCGAATTGTTGGAGTGCTTTATCCGCATCGCGCCATCGCCACGTACCGCTCCTACCGAGACGCGCACGGTAGAGCCTTCAGAGGGTAAGCTAACCGGCTTTATCTTCAAGATTCACGCCAATATGGACCCTAACCACCGCGACCGTATCGCCTTTATGAAGATATGTTCGGGTAAGTTCGAGCGTAACAAGAACTACCTCCACGTGCGCAGTGGTAAGCAGCTCAAATTCTCCTCTCCAACAGCCTTTATGGCGGAGAAGAAATCGGTTATCGACGAGGCATTCCCTGGCGATATTGTGGGTCTACACGACACCGGTACGTTTATGATTGGCGATACCTTCACCGAGGGTGAGAAGCTCAAGTTTACGGGTATTCCATCATTCTCGCCAGAGCATTTCCGCTATATCGAGAATGCCGACCCTATGAAGTTTAAGCAGCTTGCAAAGGGTATCGACCAGCTTATGGACGAGGGTGTAGCGCAGCTCTTCACCTCGTCACTCAACGGACGCAAGATTATCGGTACAGTAGGTGCGCTTCAGTTCGAGGTTATCCAATACCGCTTGGAGCACGAGTATGGTGCAAAGTGCCGCTGGGAGCCTATCTCAATCCACAAGGCTTGCTGGATAGAGTCCGACAACGAGGCGCAGCTCTCGGACTTCAAGCGCAGAAAGCACACCAATATGGCTATCGACAAGCACGGCAGAGATGTATTCCTTGCCGATACAAGCTACGCCTTAGCCCTTGCACAGGAGAACTTCAAGGATATAACATTTAAGTTTACATCTGAGGTATAGTGCGAAGCAGGGAGAGGATAATATCATTTGTTCTACTACTCACGATAGGTCTATATCTGGGTGGTAGTACTCTCTTTATCCATACTCATAGTGTCAATGGCAGGAGTATTGTCCACTCCCACCCATTTAGTGGCGCGCCAGCATCGCACAGCCACACCACGACCTCATTCGACACAATCTCGCGCCTTACAAATAGCGATTACGTAGCGGTATCAGCCGTAAGCGTCGAGTGCTGTATAACGACACAAACAACCCTCTACCGAGCCTCATACTCGGAGCATTGCGACTCCACACAAGGCTCAATTTGCTCACTTCGAGCACCTCCCTCATTAGTGTAAAAGACTCTAATACACACTAAATCCCCTAATATAGGGATACTTCACACTACTATTTACCGCACAATGGCGATTGCGTCGTTGTGCCTATAAACCTACCTTTGCACCGCAAAAGGTAACACAAATAATTGGATACAATGAGGAATTTTATTTTTACACTATTACTTCTTACAGCCGCAACTATAACCCTATCGGCGCAGACAATACCACCAACCAAGCATATCGAGGCTAAGGACTCACGCCATAGCATACGCCCTAAGCATAGCGACTCAAATATCTTTGGACACGTCGTAGATGCTCACACCAAGGAGCATATCCCCTTTGCCACAATCACTATCGAGGGCACAACTATCGGCTGCGCAGCAAACGGCACAGGACACTATACCATTAATAATATCCCCGTGGGCGACCACACCATCGTGGTGTCAGCTATCGGCTATGAGACACTGCGCATCGCCCACAAAGCGGAGCTAAACACCTCAACCGAGCGAAACTTTTCGCTTAGCGAGGCGACAACTATGATGGACGAGGTTGTAGTCTCAGCCACACGCAACGAGACCAACCGCCGTACTGCCGCCACCGTTGTAAACGTGGCATCGACAAAGCTCTTCGAGGGCACGGCATCCTCAAACCTCTCGGAGGCGATGAACTTCCAATCAGGTTTGCGCGTGGAGAACACCTGCGGCAACTGCGGTGCGCCACAGCTACGCATCAACGGCTTGGAGGGTCAGTATTCTCAAATATTGCTCGACAGCCGCGCAATCTTCTCGTCGTTGGCAGGTGTCTACGGTCTTGACCTTATGCCCGTGGCGATGGTCGAGCGCGTGGAGGTCATCCGTGGTGGCGGCTCGGCACTCTTTGGCTCGAATGCCATTGGTGGCGTGGTGAATATCATCACCAAAGACCCCGTGCGCAATACCCTATCACTCTCGAACACCACAAATGTCTTGGAGGATGGCACACCAGATATTAACACCTCGGTGGGCGGTGCTTTCGTCTCGGACGACTACAAACTTGGCGCATACGTCTTTGGTCAGGTTAAGAACCGCGATGGCTACGACCGCAACGACGATGGCTTTACCGACATCACACGCCTTCGCTCGGAGACCGTAGGCTTCCGCGCCTACTATAAGACTTCTGCACACTCACGTCTTACAGCCGAGTATCACCATATTCACGACTTCCGCCGTGGTGGCGACAGCCTCGACGTAGCACCTCACATGGTAAACCTATGCGAGCAGGTAGACCACTATATTGATGGTGGCGGTCTGCGATACGACTACTTCCCAAATATGCGTCATCGCGCCAGCATCTACACCTCGGCCCAGAGTATTAGCCGCTCGAGCTACTTCGGTGCAGATAAAAATCCAGATGCCTACGGTACAACATCCGACAAGATGTTTGTTGCGGGAGGTCAGTACACACATAACTATAAAGCTCTGCTTCCATCGGAGCTTACTGCGGGTGTGGAGTACAACTACAACGCCCTTAACGACTACTATATCGCCACCAAGCGCCGCCTAAATCAGGAGACTGCAACCATCGGTCTCTTTGCGCAGAACGAGTGGAAGAGCGAGGAGCTTAATTTCCTCGTTGGCTTCCGTTTGGATAAGCATAGTATGATTCAGAAGCCTATCTTCTCGCCTCGCGCCAACCTCCGTTACAGTCCTATCGAGAATCTCGGTCTTAGAGTCTCTTATTCGAGTGGTTATCGTGCTCCACAGGCATATAACGAGGATTTGCATATCGATGCTCTAAACCACACCGTGTCCATGATTAGCCTCTCTAAGAATCTACGCCCAGAGTTCTCGCACTCGTGGAGTGGCTCTGCCGACTACTACCACTCGTTTGGTCGTATGCAGGCAAACCTCCTTTTAGAGGGCTTCTACACAAAGCTCAAAGATGTATTTACATTGGAGAAGATTGGCGAGACCGAGAACGGCGTAATCCTCAAAGAGCGCCGTAATGCTACGGGAGCACGCGTTGCGGGTATTACTGCCGAAGCGCGACTTGGCATTCCAAGTATCTTTGATGTCCAGCTTGGCTACACCTACCAGCGCAGCCTATATGTCGAGCCAGAGCAGTGGAGCGACGATGTCAAGGCACAGCGCACGATGTTCCGCTCGCCAGACCACTACGGCTATCTAAGTTCGAATTTCTATATCAGCGACCGCTTCAACGCCTCGCTCTTTGGCACCTTTACAGGACGTATGCTTGTGCAGCACGCTGCACACACCCTGCCTAATGGCGAGGAGATTGGCGATGCGGATGTTTGGACAAAATCCTTCCTTGATATGGGCTTTAAGTGCAGCTACACTCTTAACCTCTCGGAGTTGGTAAAGATGGAGGTTAATGCTGGTATTAAGAATCTATTTGACGTATATCAGGATGATATAGACGTAGGCGCAGGTCGTGACTCGGCATATATCTACGGTCCTGCAATGCCACGAACATACTTTGTTGGTGTTAAGCTATTTATGTAAAGAAGTTCTATTTACCTCGCTATGCGCTTTACATTGTATCGAATGCGTAGCGAGGTAAGCAGTGCTGCTGCCGTAAGTCCTACGATAAGACCTATCACCAAACCTCTGCACTCCAACCCTGCGCCATAGGCAAGCCCGCAACCAATAGGGATATTTAGCACAACGTAGCTACATAGCACAATAGGCATTATAATCTTGACATCCTGCAAGCCGCGAAGCATACTTATTGAGAGCCCCTGAATGGCATCCGAGAACTGATATATCGAGATAAGTATCATCAACTGCGATGTTAGGGCTATAACCTCCGCATTATCGGTAAAGAGCGCCGCCATAGGCGTTCTAAGCGCCAAGAAGATGATTGCCATAAAGGTAGCCCAACCGATACCGAGATGGTATGTGGCGTTCACCATTGGACGTAGCTCCTCGTGCTGCTCCGCACCCACAATATGCGAGACAAGGATTGTAGACGCCGAGCCTAAGGCCACGGTAATCATCCACGCAATATTGGCAATCGAGAATGCCACCTGCATAGAGCCTGCCGCCACCTCGCCAAACGATAGGGCAAGGATAGAGGTTAGAATAAAGGCTGCCGACTCCATAATCATCTGAAAGGATATTGGATAGCCCACCCTTAAAAAGCTCATTAGGTAGCTTAGCTTTATTGCCGCACGGCTGAAAAACGCGCGATAGCATCTGAGACTACGCGAAAGGAAGAAGTAGACTACAATAGCCACCATCTGCACAAGGCGCGAGAGGAGCGTTGCAAGACCTGCTCCCTCAGCACCCATAGCCTCGCAGCCACACTTACCGAAGATAAAGAGATAATTTAGAACGATGTTGAGCATATTACCCGCAAGGGTTATCCACATCGCAGTCTTTGTGTTGCCTATACCCTCCAAGAACTGCTTCACTGCAAGGAAACACATCAGCGGGATAATACTCCACACCAACATATCATAGTAGGGCAATGCCATCGCTGCCACCGCCTCGATACTCTGCCCTGGGGCGCTCATCCACTCTCCCAATACCGCGATAAAGGGTCGCATCGCCACCGCTATAATGGTCGCCACAACACCTATAATTCCGCAGTAGAGCGCACCATTCTGAAACAAATACCCCACCTCTCGGCTATCACCCTTAGCATACTGCTCACCGACCAATGGAGTTATCGATAATGCCAAGCCCAAAGCGGCAAGATAGATTAACAAGAAGAGTGAACTTCCCAGCGACACCGCAGCCAACGGAATCGGGTCCTCACCGCCGAAGTTGCCCACCATCGCCGTATCGGCAAATTGGGTTGTTAGCTGTCCCGCCTGAGCTAAAACCACGGGCATGGCAAGGGCGAGGATTCGCTTATAGTATGGAGTATAATTTTTCAATGTTTTCATCGGGGCAAAGATAGTCAATAACCTAAGTATTTCTACCTATTTTTGACCATAATTTATACCCAGAGGGATGAACGAGAGAAAAAAAAACTACCTTTGCCAAAGTTAAAGGATATTTAACACCTAAACATAACCATAAAAGACCAAAATTTTAGAACAAAAATGGTAGATATTTTTGATCGTTTATCGCAGAATGCCGGTGGCCCTATTGGTCAATATATGTCGGCAGTACACGGCTACTTCGCATTCCCAAAGTTGGAGGGCGAGTTGGGTCCTCACATGACATTTAGAGGCAAGCCTGTGCTTAATTGGAGCCTCAACAACTACCTCGGCTTGGCAAACCATCCAGAGGTGCGCGAAGCTGATGCAGAGGGTGCTAAGAAGTATGGTATGGCATACCCTATGGGCGCGCGTATGATGTCTGGACAGACAAAATACCATGAGCAGTTGGAGCGCGAACTTGCAGAGTTTGTAGGCAAGGAGGATGCCTTCCTACTTAACTTCGGCTATCAGGGTATGATCTCGATTATCGACTGTCTACTAACACCACGCGATGTTGTGGTCTACGACAAGGAGTGCCACGCCTGCATTATCGACGGTTTGCGTATGCACCCAGGCAAGCGCTTTGTCTATGCTCACAACGATGAGGAGTCGTTCCACTTGCAGTTAAAGCACGCAACGGAGCTTGCCGAGGAGCAGCGCGGCGGTGTCTTGGTTATCACCGAGGGTGTCTTCGGCATGAAGGGCGACCTCGGCTTCTTGGATGTGATTGTAAAGTATAAGAAGGATTACAGCTTCCGCCTCTTGGTTGACGATGCTCACGGCTTCGGCACCATGGGTACTAACGGCAAGGGTACGGGCGACCACTTCGGCGTGCAGGATCAGATTGATGTCTTGTTCAACACCTTTGCTAAGTCTATGGCAGGCATCGGAGCCTTTGTCTGCGGTCCTCGCTGGCTGATTAACCTCTTCCGCTACAATATGCGTTCGCAGCTATACGCTAAGTCGTTGCCTATGCCTATGGTGCTCGGTGCCTTGAAGCGCCTCGACCTTATCCGCAAGCACCCTGAGTATAAGGATAAGCTCTGGGAGATTACACGCGCCTTGCAGAAGGGTCTCACCGAAAATGGCTTCGATATTGGCGTTACACAGTCGCCCGTGACACCTATCTATATGAAGGGCGGTAACGAGGAGGGCACAAACCTTATCGTAGACCTCCGCGAGAACTACGGCTTGTTCTGCTCAATCGTAGTCTATCCGGTTATCCCTAAGGGCGAGATTATTCTTCGCGTAATACCAACTGCAGCACATACAATGGAGGATGTGGAGTACACAATCAACACCTTCAAGTCGGTACGTGCTAAGTTCGAGGCTGGCGAGTATATCAAGGATATTCCTCAGATGGCAGACCCAGAGTTTAAGGTGCGATAACCAACACAATCTTAATACTTCATCAAGGGGCTGACTAAAAAGTAATTTAGCCAACCTAAGAGAGTGAATAAAAAGATGTAGTTTTAGGCTTGCGAAGCCCGAAAAAGTGGAGTTTACTGAGCGTAAATGAGCATTCCCGGGGCAAGCTAATTTGTTGTTAGAAGGCTGCAGATACAACGCTCGGCAAAAAAAATGCGGATGGGCTGTACTTTGACGTACTGCCCATTCGCATTTATTTTTGTTAGCGGCAGTAGATGTCTGCCTTATCACAACAAAGAACGACAAAATACACGTTTTATTCACTATCTTGCGAAGTGGCGCTCATGCTCCATCCTATTGAGCTTGCGAATCTGGAAGAAGAGCAGAGTACCTGCAACAATAACCGACGCGGTATCGGCGATTGGCATCGACACCCAAGCTCCCATAGCACCATACTTTGGCGAGAGGGTCAACAACAATGGCAACAAGAATAGTAGCTGACGTGTTGTCGATAGGAACATCGCCAATGGTGCGCGACCGATATATTGGAAGAAACCGCCAGCCACGACCTGGAAACCTACAAGCGGGAAGACCATCATCGCCACACCCAAGCCCTGAGCAACAACCTTAACCATAGCCTGGTCAACAACGCCATTGCTTGTATCTACGAAGGCCGCCGCAACCTGATCTGGGAAGAAGAAGCCAACGATAAAGGCTATCGTAGTTACGCACGAAGCACAGATAATAGTGTACTTCAAGGTCTTAACCACACGACCATACTGCTTAGCACCATAGTTATAGCCCACGATAGGTTGCATACCCTGATTAAAACCATTAGCAACCATAATAAAGAGTAGCAACACGCGGTTCATAATACCGTAAGCACCCACATATACGTCACCTACACTACCATCAAACGCCGCTGCCTGCACAACATCATAAGCACCCGTACCTCCATATTTTAGCAGCGCAGTATTCATAAAGCGTGTTACGAACGATGCACATACATTAAGCAGGAATGGCGCCATACCAATAGAGATGATGTTCTGCACGATGCTACGCTTAAAGCGGAAGCTACGACGGTTGAAGTGGATGAAGTTCTCCTTCGATGTATAGTGTTTCAGTAGCACCATAAGCGACACGCTCTGCGCGATAACCGTAGCAATAGCCGAGCCCTCGACACCCATACCCATACCAAAGATAAAGAGCGGGTTGAGGATGGCGCACAGCGCAATAGAGAGCAGCATTATAAACATCGCCTTGCGTGGATAACCCGATGCACGAAGCTGCTCGTTAAGACCCAAATAGAGGTGCGTGATGATATTACCAAACATGATAATACGCATAAACCTACGCGCATAGTCCAAGGTCTCCTCACTCGCCTCGCCACCAGAGAAGAACAACAAAATAGGATCAAGGAAGAAGAGGAATATCAACATAATGCTTATACCAAGCACCAAGTTAAGCAGTACGGCATTACCCAAAATATCCTCCGCAGCACGCTTATTACCCTCGCCAAGACGAATAGAGATACGCGATGCCGCACCCACGCCCACCATAGCACCAAATGCCGAGGCGATATTCATAATAGGTAGGGTGATAGCCATACCCGAAATTGCCGCACCACCAACGCCATGACCGATAAAGACACTATCTATAATATGGTATAGCGATGACGATGCCATCGCAATAATTGCAGGAATGGAGTACTTCGCAAGGAGCTTACCCAACGAATCCGTACCAAGTGATATAGTATTGTTATGTGCTGATGCCATCTTTTGTTAAAACATCTAATCCTTCAAAATTATTTTTGACCCGCAAAGGTAGTAAATCTATCTATATGTTGCTACCGCAACCACAATATCATCATCGTAAAGCGATATTTTTACCATCGCCTGAGCCATATCCACCATACCGCCATAGATAATCATACTCTCGCTATCAAAGTTCTCAACCCTAAGCTCGCCACGAAGCTCCACACCACGACGACCATAGAGTTTATACATAGCCTCCTTAGCGCACCACACAAAGCACGCCCAGCGACTATCATCACACATAGCAATCTCTGCCTCGGTCATATACCTCGGCGCTACCCTATCGAAATCTCTGTTAAGAGACTCTATATCAACGCCCACAGCTCTATCAGCAATCGCCACAACGACACACTCGCCACCGTGCGCAACGCTAATCCATCGATTCTCGACATCTACGACTGGTGCACCGACATCGTTATAGTCGATATGAACCTTTGCCCCCAACTCCCTACGTACGATACGTCGCCACGCAAGGTGCTCCCTGCGACGCTTCTCATTCTGAAAGCGCATCGCAGAGGCTACATCCTCCGCCGCAATATGTGCATCGCAACAGAGATATACCTTAGGCAACGCCTCGACAAAGAGATTAACCATCTACCTCGACCTTGATTTTATCGACACGGCGACCCTCCATCGTAGCGATAAAGAACTTCACACCGTGCGACTGCAACTCATCACCACGACGTGGCAAGTCGCGTTTAAGCTCCATCATAAGACCTGCAAGAGTCTCAGCATGGCCCTCAACATCGGCAAAGGCATCCTCGTCATAACCGATAGCCCTCACGAACTCGCCGATATGTATCTTTGCATCGAAGATATAGGTGCGCTCGCCAATCTTCTCGTAGAGCAACTCCTCTTCGTCATCACTCTCATCGGTAATCTCACCTACAACCTCTTCGAGAATATCCTCCAACGAGATAAGACCCTGCGTAGCACCATACTCATCCACCACAATAGCGATATGAATCTTCTTCTTTTGGAACTTCTTCAACAGGTCGTCAATCATCATATGCTCGTGCACGAAGTATGGCTTACGCAACAACTTCTGCCACTCGAAATCTGAGCTTTCGCCGATATATGGCAACAAATCCTTGACATACAACACGCCACGCACATCATCCAAGTCATCGCCATAAACAGGAATACGCGAGTAACCCGTCTCAACAATAACCTTGCGCACCTCGTCATAGGATGCGTCATACTCCAAGCCCGTAATGTCGACACGCGAGTGCATAATCTCCACCACCTCCGTCTGACCGAATGCCACGATACCCGACAACATCTTCTGCTCCTCCTCAGAGCCCGTTTCGGTGAGGTCAACAGCATCGGCAAGCTCCTCAATCGAAATCTCGGTATTGCGCGTTGCAAGGCGGCTCACACGGCTTGAAGTGCGGATAAGAATAAAGGCTAACGGATAGACCAACCAACGTGTGAGTTTTAGCGGCAACGATAGTAGCACACTCATCTTCACAGGGTTAGTCTGCGAAAAGACCTTTGGCATAATCTCACCGAAGAGCAATAGCAAAAAGGTGATAACAACGGTGTTAAAGACAAACTCCCAGACGCCGCTAAATGTAAATATCTCGCCCACAAGTTGCGTTACGACAATAACCAAACAGATGTTCACCATATTGTTGGCTACAAGTATCGTGGCAAGCAACCTATCGCGATTCGACAACAGATCGAGTACACGCTTGGCAGCAATATCGCTACGCGACTCTAACTCCTCAACATCAGAGCGCGTAAGCGAGAAGAATGCCACCTCCGAGCCAGATGCCATTGCCGAGAGTGTGAGTAGCACGACAGCCACAATGCCAAAGAGAATAACATTGGCAATATCGAGACTCTGGTTTATAACGATTGCATCCATTACTTAATCATTTAGAATAATGAGCCACCGCCCGTTATAGGCTCGCTCTCCTCCTGCACGCGCTGCGACACAGGCTGGAATATCGTTGTTGGCACATTATCATTCTCATCCAAGAAGCTCGCACCGTGACGCACGTATGCAGGCTTCACGACCTGCAAGTCGATGCTCTTGTAACGGTCACGCTGTGGATTGATGGTCTTAGGCTCCATCGGAGGCATTGTCTGAGGTCTCTTTATCTCTGGCTTCTTCTCCTCAACAGGCTCCTTAGGCTCCGAATCGAATGGGTTAACCTCGACGTACTCGGTCTTAATTTGCAGTTTGTCGCCATCCTCAAAGCGTGTAGCCACAACCACAAGCTCCAGCTCATCATCCTCCAACGTGCGCTTCTCGCTTGCACCCCAGATAATATCTGCCTGATGGATAATGCCATCCTCGTCGGTATAGCTTGCGCTCTTCTGGATAAACTCCATTGCGATAGTCACATCATCCTGCGTAAGCTGGTTAAGGTCGTTAACCGCAAAGCTAAGCAGAATCTCCTTAGCACCAACAATATGGTTATCATCGAGCAACGACGACTCCAACGCCTTCTCAGCAGCCTCCAAAGCACGATTCTCACCCGAACCCTTAACAACAGACATATGGGCACGACCGCTATTACGCATAACCTTGTTAACATCGGCAAAGTCGACACGCACCAATGCAAACTCCACGGTTATAAGCTCAGCGATACCCTTTGTTGCCATACCAAGCACATCATCTGCCTTGCCAAAGGCATCCTTCAATGGGAGTCTACCATACATCGACCTTACTCGTTCATTGTCAATTACAAGCAACGAGTCGACCCAAGGGTTAAGGGCGTTCAAACCGCTCACAGCATTCTGGTAACGGCTTGGGCCCTCCATTCTTAGAGGCATTGTCACCACAGCAACGGTTAGAATACCGAGGTCATGGGCAATCTTTGCAATCACTGGCGAAGCACCCGTACCCGTACCACCACCCATACCTGCGGCGATAAACAACATCTTTACATTTGATGTTTCGAGCAGGTTGCGTAGCTGCTCCTCAGTCTCGATAGCATACTTGCGGCCCTTAGCAGGGTCGTTACCTGCACCAAGACCAGGTCCCATCTGTATCTTATTGTGTACAAGGCAGTTGCTTAGAGCCTGAGCATCGGTATTACATACAACGAAGTTAACACCTACAATACCCAACTCCTGCATATGGTTCACAGCATTACCGCCAGCACCACCAACACCGATGACCATTATATTCGACTGATAGTCAATCTCCAAATCCGAGAGTTTACCATCCGATACGGCTATAACAAAGTCATCGACACCATTTCTCTTATCTATATCTGTCATAATATCCTTCGATGTTAGAATGTATATTCGTCGTCCTTACCTGTGAACAACTCCGTAATCTTGGTCATAAACTTATTTAGTTTGCCCTCTTTTGTCTTGCCAGATTCGACCTCGATCTTAATCTCGCCATCCACCTCTGGTGCTACCTCTGGCTCCACCTCGCCAAGAGTACCTGTGTCGACAACCGGCTCCTCTGGCTTTGGGGCTACAGGGCGTGGCGGAACAACAGGACGTGGGGTTGGCTGTGGGGTTGGCTGTGGGGTTGGCTGTGGTATTGGTTGTGGAGTTGGTGGGGTCTGCTGTGGTTGCGCAGGGCTTGGAACGCGCATTGCAATAGCACACATACCACGCTTAGCACCATACAACATCAACGATGCAATAGTTGCATAGGCACGAGTGGTGATATGCTCACCCATACTCTCAGTAAAGCCATACTCTGGATACACCGAGCGTACCTCCTCGACTTTAAGCTCACGCGCAAAGAGCTGCTCGATATTCTGCATCTCAGCGCCACCACCTGTAAGCAATACCACTGGGGCAAAGCGGCTACCGCAGCCCGCCTCCTTAATCTCCTTGCGTACCCACTCGGCAATCTCTATCAAGCGCTCCTCGATAATCTTTGCAAGGTTCTTACGGCGAATGCTCTTTGCTGTGCCCTTGCGAGCGTGTGGGAAGGTAATCTTATCATCCATAGCAAGCTCCTGCACCGCTGAGCCATAGTTCACCTTCAAGGTCTCGACATAGCTATTTGGAATACCGTAGGCACGAATATCGTTATTGATAACGCCAACACCCACAGGTATAGAGGCGAAGTAACGCACCTTGCCGCTCTGCACAACGGTAACATCCGTAAGACCTGCGCCGAGGTCTATGATAACAGCACCATCCTCCATATCGTCAACCGTAGCTACACCGAGGTGCGAAATAAAGGCGTTAGGCACAAACTCCTTGATGGCAATATCCTGCTTATTAAGACATATACGCAGACGCTCACGCATAGTTCTATCCGTAAGGACAAAGTTGTATGTTGCCGAGAGCACATATCCATACTCACCAATAGGCTCCTTAACAACCTTCTCGTCGACCTTATAACTTAGTGGCTCCTTCTTGATAATATCCTCACGATCATCTGGAAGGTTGACGCTCTGCATACGGCGGTCAAGCTCCTCGATATCGCGCTCCGAAATCTGGCTGCAACCGCTGCCATTGTCGTCACGAACATAGACATGGTCTGTCACCTGTTCGCAACGGATATAGTCGCCCGAGAGACCCACGTATGCCTCTGTAATCTTCACACCAAGACGCTCCTCCAAGCACTCCTTAGCGATACGCACAGCACGACCTACGGTCTCGCTATTATCCACACGACCTGCGGTGATACCCTCAACAGGCTCGGTAGCGATACCCTTAATCTCTACACGACCATCCTCCTCAACAGCACCTACAGCTATCACTACATTTGCCGAGCCAACATCAATTGCTACAATTTGTTTACCTTTCATCGTTGTATATTTTATCCTATTTATTCTCCAAGTTTAGGCTACCTGCACACCACTTGACCGTCGTAGCGCAGGCTAATTTTGCTGTACTTATCCCAGCCTATGCGACTAAGACCCTTGTCGTAAAATCTGCGCAACGTGGCAAGCTTACGCTCTAAGTCCTCGGTAGTTCCGAGGTCCACCGTGACATTTGCTAAGCGCGGAATTACGGCAAGTTGCAACGAACTTCGCTTATCCCCCGTAGCCACTATCTGCGCGATGTCGGCATCGAGGAAGCCATCCGCGATAATATGGCGTATCATCGCCACCATCGCATCGAACTCCTCTGCCTGACCAAGAAGCACACGCTTGGTCTTCAACGCCTCCTCCTGTGCACGCTCAATCGCCGCAATATCCTCGTTTATCATTCGACGAGCGATACTATGCCTCTCTGTTGCATCGCTAAGGCGCTCCTTGTAATCCTTTTCGAGTATCGCGTGCTTCTGCTTAGAGTCGAAAACACTGCGCTTAGGGGCACTACGCTTAACCTCACGAAGCGCGCGGTTATTCTCGATATGGCGCTTGAAGTGTGGCAATTTTGCCTCCTCCAACTGCGCTACAAGGCGATCTATCGAGGCTACTGAGTCCTGCACTATCGTTGCTACACACCCAGCATAACGGCTATCGAAGAGTGGCGTATAGTCACCCGTGATAACCTTAACATGCGCAGCGTGACAACCCTTAGCTGGTAGAACATAGCCATCAGTGGTAAGATACATATCGTAGTCCGAGATACGCAGACGTGCTATCGGCTCGCGCTGCTCAATATCAATCTTCACCCTGCCGTCATAACCAAGATAGGCATTCACCTTCGCTACGGCACTATGAGAGGCAACTATACTCTCTATCGAGGCAATATCGACCTTCGAGAGGATGCAACCATCGGGGTGCACACCCTGCTCTTTGAGCCATATATTTATATCCTCCGAGGAGATTAACGGATTGCTACCACCACCCTTAACCTCAATATCGGTACCGCTCACCAACACAGAGTCTCGATGGCTCTTAGATAGCCTACCTGCCCACACGACAACTACTACGAGCATCGCCCATAGTGCTACATGTACCAAGTATATCGCTATCTTTTTAAGCATCGCTACTTCAATTTTTGTGTTATCACATCTGCCACTTTGGCACATATAACGTCAATATTGCCCGCACCAAAGGTCACCGTAACGTCGGTATTCTCTCGACGTAGATACTCCGCCACATCGTCGCGCTCCACAAGCTCCCACTCCGCGGTTATATCCCTGGCTATAAGCTCCGAAGTAACTCCCTCAATAGGCAACTCACGCGCAGGATAGATAGGCACCATCACCACCTTATCTGCCTCCGACAGCACCTCGGCAAACTCCTTGGCGAAGTCGCGCGTACGAGTGTAGAGGTGCGGCTGGAACACTGCCACCAACTTTCGACCTGGGAAGATACCGCGCAAAGATGTAATCGTAGCACGCAACTCCTCAGGATGATGTGCATAATCATCAATATATACCTGCTCAGGGGTGTTTACATATACCTCCATACGGCGCTTCACACCCTCAAACTCGCGCAATGCCTTGCGGAGTTTGTCGTAGTCGAGACTCTTGCCCTCAATCTTTGCAGCACACCACAACATCGCCACCGCAGCAATAGAGTTCTCGATATGCACCTTACCCAATATTCCGAGCGTGCAACCCTCCACACGACCATCCGGAAGAACTATATCGTAGCGATAATATCCGCCCTCTTCGAGTGAGATATTTTCGGCATAGAAATCGCCCCCTGCATCGCACGAATAGCGGTACAACGCACGCTCCGAAGCATCGAATTTAAGGTCGACCCCCTGTTTTAGGATTAGCGCACCGCCAGCCTTTATCTGCGAGGCAAACTGCTCGAACGCCTCAACCATGGCCTCGGGCGTACCGTAAATATCGAGGTGGTCAGCATCCGTTGCCGTGATAACCGCCACATCGGGATATAGACGCAAGAATGAACGGTCATACTCATCTGCCTCAACAACCAATCTGCGACCCTCACCCAAAACAAGGTTTGAGTTGAAGTTACGCGAGATACCGCCAAGAAAGGCACTACCCTCCTCCGCCACGGCATAGTTAAGCCACGATGCAAGTGTCGATGTGGTTGTCTTGCCATGCGTACCAGCAACAGCCATTACGCACTTGCCCTCGCTCAATACACCAAGCATCTGCGAACGCTTCTCAATTGTGAAGCCCTGCTCTCTGAACCATGCCCACTCCTTATGGTCCGCAGGAATCGCTGGCGTCAATACCACGAGGGTACTCTCCACCGAGCGCATAAACTCTGGGATAAGCTCCACATCATCCTCATAGTGCACCAACGCACCCTCACTCTCCAACGCCCTCGTTAGAGGTGTTGCCGTAAGATCGTAGCCCGCCACACGATAGCCCTCATGGAGGAAGTAACGCGCCAAGGCACTCATACCGATACCGCCGATACCGAGGAAGTATATATTTTCGTAGTTACGCTTCATCTTAGTTCTCTGTTGTCTCTATTTTAGGAGCTTTTCTATCTCTGCTACCACTCTATCTGCCGCATCCGAAATTGCAAGTGCTGCAATATTTGCCGAGAGGCGCTCCAAGCGCTCAGCATCGCCCGCTAAGGCTACCGCCTCCGCCATACCGCGCTTCACAGCCTCGCTGTCGCGCACCATCTCTGCCGCACCCTTCTCCGCCAATGCCTGCGCATTCTTGGTCTGGTGATCCTCCGCCACATTTGGCGATGGCACAAATATCGTAGGCTTGGCCACAAGGCATAACTCCGATACGGTGCAAGCGCCGCTACGCGAGATTACCACATCGGCAGCCGCGTATGCGTAGTCCATACGCTCGATAAATGCCCCCTGCCAGATATTCTTCGTAGGATGCGCTTTGAGGAACTCCTGCATCTCTCGCTCGTAGAACTTTCCCGTCTGCCAGATAACCTGCACCGAAGCCTCGCCATTGAGGGCGACTATCCACGCCTTCATCATCTCGTTCAAGGTGCGAGTGCCAAGTGAGCCACCCACAACCAACACCACAGGCATAGAGTCATTAAGTCCGTAATAAGCCAATGCCTCCGCCCTATTATCCGCATCGGCAGTAAAGCGACCACGCAACGGATTTCCCGTCATCACGATGCGCTCCTTAGGGAAGAATCGCTCCATACCGTCATATGCCACACATATACGCTTAGCGCGCTTCGAGAGGAGTTTATTGGTAAGTCCTGCGTAGGAGTTCTGTTCCTGAATAATAGTAGGCACACCCATACGCTGTGCCGACCACAACACCGGCGCTGAGGCATAACCGCCAAATCCCACAACTACATCTGCCCCGAACTCACGAATGATGCCCTTAGCACGGCGCAGACTCCTCAACACCTTGAATGGCAAGAGCAGATTTTTCAGCGTAAACTTACGCTGCAAACCCGCTACCGGAAGACCCTTTATCGAGTAGCCCAACGCTGGAATCTTCTCCATCTCCATCTTACCCTCTGCACCCACAAAGAGTATCTCTACATCGCTTCCAAACTTACGCTTCAAAGCCTCGGCCACCGAGACCGCGGGATAGATATGTCCGCCCGTTCCACCACCAGATAAGATTACTCGCATTATTCGCCCTATTTTATCGAGCCCACATAGCCCGTTATTAACATATTAACAAATTGCTAATCAACATATTACACCCCAACCCCTACAAGTCGGGCGATATGTATGCAATTTCACCCTACAAAAATACACAATCCACACTAATTTTACAAATCTGCACGACCATTTTTAGTCTCTTTTTGGGCATCGTTTTATATCTAAGATTTTTTTGTTATTTTTGCGCTGTGTAACACAATGATTTAGGCTAAAATTAAAAGCAGATAGAGCAATGAAGAGATTTACAATTTTGTGGTGCGCAGTTGCAGTAGTGCTTATGGCATTGGGCTGCTCACCAAAGGATAACGGTGCTGATGCTAAGAGCTTTATAACCGTCGAGAATGGTCAGTTTATACGCAATGGCGAGCCCTACTACTTCGTAGGCACAAACTTCTGGTATGGCGCAATCCTCGGCTCTGAGGGCGAGGGTGGCAACCGCGAGCGCCTTTGCAAGGAGCTTGATTTTATGAAGGCTAATGGCATCGACAACCTCCGCATCCTCGTTGGTGGCGAGGGCGAGAATGGTCTGCTTGGCAAGATTGAGCCCAACCTCCAGCCAGAGCCAGGCGTGTACAACGACGAAGTGTTGGCTGGCCTGGACTTTTTGATGATGGAGCTTGGTAAGCGCGACATGACCGCAGTTTTATACTTCAACAACGCTTGGGAGTGGAGTGGTGGCTACACGCAGTATGTTGCGTGGGCAAACGAGACACCCGTGTTGGTACCTCGCGTGGACGGCTGGTTTTCGTACAACACCTTTGCTGGCGAGTTCGTGCGTAACGAGCGCGCAAAGCAGATCTTCTACGACCACGTGAAGCATATCGTATCGCGCACCAACCGCTATACAGGCATCAAGTATATCGACGACCCAGCCATCTTTTCTTGGCAGATTTCCAACGAGCCACGCGCATTTAGCAGCAAGGAGCAGAGCAACAAGGAGGCCTTTGCAGAGTGGCTTGCAACATCGGCAAAGCTTATCCGCTCGCTCGACCCTAACCATATGATTTCCACAGGTTCTGAGGGCTACTACGGTTGCGAGTGGGATATGGAGCTATGCGAGCAGATACACGCCATCGACGAGATTTCGTATATCAACTGCCACGTCTGGCCATACAATTGGAAGTGGTTGCGTGGCGATAAGATGCGCGAGGACTTGGAGCAGTCGTGCGCCTACACCGAGGAGTATATAAATATGCACTTGGAGCTTGGTCGCAAGATTATGAAGCCTGTTGTTGTGGAGGAGTTTGGTATGCCCCGCGACAATATGGACTTCCATAAGGGCAGCCCTGTTATCTGCCGCAACCTATACTACACCTTTGTCTTCGACCTAATCGTCAAGGCTAAGGCACAGAAGGATGTCTTCGCAGGTTGCAACTTCTGGAGTTGGGGAGGCTACGCCCAGACCAATGTCGAGGACCACGAATATTGGGCTAAGGGCGACGACTACACCGGCGACCCAGCACAAGAGCAGCAGGGTCTAAACTCAATCTTCGTGGAGGATGTATCAACACTGCGCATCATCCGCGAGACAAATATCCAACTCGGAAACCTTAAATAAAAGGCAAAGCCTTCTAAACTGAAAAGTGTGGTGTGCTTCGCATAGTTTATAAAGTGAAAACTGACAACTAAAAGGTGAAAGGTAAGGTGCGCTTCGCGCGAGTTTTATAAATATGCGTCGCAGACACCACACTTTTTAGTTTTCAGTTTTCACTTTTCAGTTTTCACTTTTCACTTTTCAGTTTTCAGTTTTCAGTTTTCAGTTTTCAGTTTAAGTGATGGGGGGGGGCTTCTGCTGTATAACTCGTGCCGCCTCCACAAAAAAAAGGGGCTGACTAAAAAGCAATTTAGCCAGCCCCAAATTTAAGAGAGTGAATAAAAAGATGTAGTTTTAGGCTTAAGTTCCTTTTCACCGCTCACGCTCGGCATAGCCTGCAAGCAGTCTCTGCCCTCACTTACTCGCGGCGTTGCGAAGCCCGAAAAAGCGCAGTTTACTGAGCGTAAATGATCATTCCCGGGACAAGCATATTTGTTGAGAGAATAGTGCAGATACTTTCGCTCGGCGAATTTCGATGCGATGGGCTGTACTTAGGCGTACTGCCCATTGATGAGATAATTCGTTAGAGGAAGTAGATGCGCTGTTATATCAACAAAGAACGACAAAATACTCTTTTTATTAACTCTCTGATAGCTCTATGGGAATTCGCTTACAGCTTTGGATGCCTCTCAAAGAGAAATGCTAACACACTCTTGGTAAGCTCAACGAGCAGACTCTTTTGGTAGATTTTGTGGTACTTCCACGCAAACGACAGCCTATTGCGAATCTGCAAAAAACGGCTTTTCCAAGCAGAATACCCCTTGTTGAACAGCCCATCGCTATTGCTAATCGTATCACGAAGAATAAGCTCAGCGTATGGCGATGTCGTATGGATAGCCGGATTCGTAACCTGCAATCCAAAGTGCTCCACAGAGATAGCAGTCATTGCATCAGCAAACCTCACAAGGTGCATCTTATCCGCCCAACGGTAGAACTCCTCCCAATTGATATTATCCTGCTCAGCCTTCAACAACAGCGCCCAATCAAGGATATGGCGCAACTTGATACCCTCAACGAGGAAGTGCGTCATCGCGTGCATAGTGATAAAGAGCGCATTGAAATCGGCCGAAGGCTTAATAAGATGGCTACCCTCAATCTGTGTTGCTCCCTTGGAAATGGTGCTTTCCAAGTGTCGCTCAAACTCTTTAAGGGTATGACTTCCGCGAACACCAATACAAAATTGGTGATTCTCGACCATAAGCTTACGGTAGGAGATATGCGAATGCTTATAGTAATCTCGCAACACCTTAGCTCCGATTGACTCAGCTACGCAATTGCCTCGTTCATAGTCCGCGCCGAGAAAACAATCAAGGTCACCACACTCTCGATGCTCAGGCTTGGGGTAGTATCCCGCAAGAGCAAAACCCTTTAATACATAGGTCGTTATACCATTTTTATAAAACTGCTCAGCCAAATCCTTAGCAACACTCCTTTGGTAGTTATAGCGTTGCTCAATATTGGCCATTGAGGCAATCCACTGCATCTTCAACGACTTGGGTGGCTGCTGCTCTGAGGGCAGTGTCGCCACAGCATCAAAAACCAAAGCCAAGACACCATGCTGTGCTGCTATGGTATATATCTTGCGCCAATCTGGAACACCGTCAATGGTAGCTACTGAGCCATTTATAGAGGCCTTTATCAGCGAAATAATCTCGTTCTTCATCTATATTGCAAGGGGTCGTTCTGTGTTATCCTATTTGTTAATAGACTTATATATATCCATATAGCCATCCACCATTCGATCGATGGTAAGTTCGTTTTCAAATATATCCAACGAGTTTTGCGACATTGTTGAATATAGCTCGCTGTTGGTTAGTATTGCATCTATCTTCTCTGCAAATAGCTCCGCCTGATTGGATATGGTGTAGCCATTTATACCGTTGCGAACTATCTCGCTTACGCCTCCAACATCTGAAGCTACAACAGGTTTACCAAAGCTCATAGCCTCGATAATAACCATTGGAAGACCCTCATAATTCGACGGTAGCATTAATAGGTCTGCCTGAGCACAATATGCTCCTGCATTTACCATATTACCCATAAAGTGACAGTTGCTCGGGATATCGCCCAAATGCTCTACCGAGTCTTGGTTTCCAATCCATACAAACCCATATTGTGGCAGCAGTCGTGCTGTTTCAATAAAGAGGTGTGGGTCTTTTGGAGGATTAATACGCGCAATACATAATACTGTTTTAGGGTAGTTGCTGATTACATCCAATTTGGTTACGCTGTTACTATCTGGTTTTGCAATTCCATTATATACCGTAGTTACATTGTGTGTAATTCCCTCATGTATAAGATGTTTGTTATCGTAATTGCTAACTCCTACAATTGCACTACAGCCTCGTTGCAGTATACGCTCTATAGGTAGGAACTTTCTAAACGCAAGTCGTATAGAATCGAATCCATGAACGGTGTAAACCACCTTTTTTCGTGGAAATACAACTCTTCCAAGAGTTCCAGCTTTTGAGGAGTGAAGGTGAATGATATCTGGCTTGTATTTGCGATATAGTTTGCGTAGCTCGATTGCTGCCAACAAATCATTTTTTGGAGAGATGGCGCGTTGCAGGTGTGGGCAAGCCTCTTTAATAACAGCGCCACTTACCATGCTCCACATTTTACCATCACCCTGACCAGCAGCTAACACAACCTGATGTTCCGAGCTTAGCTTATTGGACAATTGCGCAACGACAGTTTGTGCGCCACCTAATTCCGATTGGGTGATTATTTGAAGGATTTTCATATATTATTTATTGCAAGAGCTCTCTATATACATTCATATACGACTGCGACATTTTCGTAATATCATATTGAGATGCTCGAGTATAACATTGTTCAGAAATTTTGTTGTAGTATGCAGTTTCTTGCATTAAATTATAAATGTTCATTGCAAACATTTGTATATCATCTTTTTCATACAAAACACCAAATCCAGACACCACTTCACGCAGACCATTAACGCTAGTAGCAATAAACGGTTTCCCTACAGCCATACCCTCAATAGAAGAGAGCGATAGGCCCTCATAATCTGATGCTAACGCAATAATATCTGATGACTTCAAAATGTCTGGAATATCGCTTCTAACTCCCAATAACCGAACTCGATTGCTTAATTTCAAGTCCTTAATTAAACCGTTTACATGTTCAACGTTGGGGTCATCAGGCTTATTACCTACAAATACTGCACAAAAATTTTCCGGAAGATACTTAAGCGCCTCGATAAGTGCATCTTGTCGTTTAGGTGGTTGGAATCGTGCAACCATCGTAATTACACAGGCATCATTTGGCAGGTTAAAAAGCATCTGTTTATTTTTTGATGTAGCATTTTTGAAACGCTCTAAATTAATTCCATTCGGAATTGAATCGACACTCGTTATAGAGGGGAAATGGTGACGGAAAGTTTCGTAAGCTTTATCTGAACAGCAAACAATTCTATTATATAGCCGATATACAAATGTGTCGATGTGTTTGAAAATTTTGCGATTTCTTCTTCTATTACTTGTGGAGTGTTCAGTGGTAATTATTGGTGTTTTTGCCCTAGTAATAAACTTTGCAACTGCAACCCAATATTGAGCGGGAAACAAATGGACATGAACCAAGTCATATTCCTTTATTATTTGGGCAATCTTGAGTATATGTATCGGATTATATATACTTATATTACTCGACAGACCAATATATTTGATCCCCTGCATTTTAATTTTATCCTTAAAAATAGAATTTACATCACTTAACGTAGCAATGCTAATATCGCCCCCTTGTTCCTTCTGGACCAAGCATAAATCAGACAATAGGCTTTCTGCGCCACCACAACCTAAACTATTTATAATATGCAATATTTTCATATTTATTAAGAATCTATCAATTGGAAAGAGTGACCTCTAAGGATGTCTTAATTAACACAAAGTATACGATATTCCACACATATGATATCCAGATTGGATTTACGATTCTATCAAATCAATATACTTCTGTATGAATGCGCTCGTGGAGAAAAGACCTTCCGATATTTTCCTACTATTCTTTCCCCATCTACTTAGCTCTTCCTGAGGCATTTCTATTATTTGTTTAAGAATAGTATATATAGATTTTACATTAGACGGATCGAACAAGAGCCCATTTACGTTCTCTTGAACGATTTGAGAATTGTCACAGACACGACTACATACTATGGGTTTCCCGCAGCTCATTGCTTCGCATACAACATTAGGGAATCCCTCGTAGCTGCTAGGGAGACAAAATATATCACACATTTGATACTGCTTGACAATATCTTTTTGAGCTGGGCAGAATTCCATAATATCTTCAATTCCTAATTCCTCCCTTTTTTTTAAGCAAATATCAGCGTATAATTCTTCGCCTGATTGAACCTTACCAACCCATCTAAATTTCATTTTATTCCCAAGACCCTCTTGTTTTAACATCTTGATTGCTTCTAGATAATTCAAGATGTTTTTTTGGGATGCAATGCGCGCTACGGTTAATATGGATAGTTTATCCTTAGAAGTAAAATCTAATGGACAGAAGTGTGAGGTATCTGTAAAGTTTGTGATTGTGACAACTTTGTTTTGTAATTTAGGATAATTACCCCTAATATAATCAGCTTGAGAATGAGAATTCGGAACAACATAATCAGCTAAACGATACAGTAAAAATTTAATTTTATCTCGTTTCGAGTTTTGTTGGTTTGTATTTCGTTCAGATACAATTAATCGAAATTGGAAACCTAATAATTTAAGTAAGCACCCTATTACTGCTGGTCCGTCTTTATATGCAATCACCCAATCATATCCCCCAGTTGATACTATGTGTTGTTTGACCGCCATCAGTTTTGACCACTTGCTGTCCTTAGCTTGTAGTGTTTTAATAGTTATTTCAGATAACTGAGAGATTTCATCATATACATCGTGGTTATGATAAGTGCATAAATCTACTTGATAGCCTCTTGCGTGTAGTAGTTTAGCCAGACCAATCATCTGGCGTTCAGCACCACCACCAAAACATAATGTGTCAATTAAACATAATATTTTTTTCATATTTGATAGGAACTGCTTTAATCAAAGATGTAAATTACATCATGGTATATTCTAAATCGCGACACATCTATTTATCGGTCATTGTTACACCAATTTTTCGAGCATATTTAATCGGTGGAAGACAATATCTTTTAATCTTTGATATGACAACTTTAATGATATTCATGTTTTTTGAGATCTTGATTAACCAATTGATTTAGCAAATCATTCCAAGATTCCATAAATGATTTCGGAGAAAATCGTTGTACGGATGTGATAGCATTAGCGGATAAGTCTTCTCTTAAAGCATGATTTTCAATCAACTTCGACAATCCTTCGGTAAAAGCTTGAATATCTAAATCTTTGACAATGATTCCATCGACGTTATTTGTCATCATCTCTGGAATCGCTCCGCCAACCTCATATGCTATGCAAGCACAACCTTGCGACATTGCCTCCATTAATACCATAGGAAATCCTTCGACTCTTGAAGGCAGAGCAAATATTGATGTTTGAGCAAACTTCTCTTGCATGTTTTCAACTTGTCCTAAGAGGGCCACCCTTCCATTCAATCCCTTTTGCTCCATGTATTTTTTGAGGAATGTGACCGATTCATCATGGCCGTCTCCAGCTATTTCCAGGATCCAATCTGGGTGCTTTTCTGATATCTTTTGCCAGCAATCCAATATTATGTCAAAACCTTTAATGTGCCATACATCCAAGCGTCCAGCGCAAAGTATATTTCGTTTGCGGTTAGTTGGATGGTCTAAAGGAGGAAATGATAAAGGGTTGTATATAACAGTTTTATTCGGGAATTTTTTTCCAAGCAGTTGGCGATCTTTTTCAGTGAGAATGGTTAGGGCGTCAGCTGTACCGTAGAATTTATATCGAATAAAATTTGTGATAGAATCTTGTTTTCGGCTGAATGATGTGTGATCACACGCAATTACGGGTATATTATATCCAATTGCACCCAATTTTGTGTATAGATATACTCGAGGTTCTACACCAATAATTACATTAGGTCTGACAGTCTTGATTAGTTGTCGAGCTAATCTGATATAATGAAAATTCAGTTTAATGCTTGCCCATATTCCTGTTTTCTCTTTTTTTATGTAGAAAGGATGGAGAATTGCAGATTCGGACAATTGGTAGAAGATGGTTGAGGTTACATTATTGGTTGCAACATGAACTTCATGGCCAGCTTTTATCATCTCGTTACACAAAGTGCTTGTAACTCGTGCTGCGCCTCCACGCGAAAGCATAGAGATGAATATCAGTATTTTCATATTCCATTTTTTTTGCTCTCAATCCTACCCATTTTAAGTGCTGCAAAGGCAATAATTATCGGACACATCAAATAATATGGGTTTAAGATCTGAATCGTTTGGATGAACAGAAGCATCATGCATAGGGGTAAAATCGCCATAACATTATTGCGATTGAAGTATTTTTTGACGCTTCTAAAAAGAGCACAAAGAAATATGACCAAACCCAATAATCCATACGACACAACTATCTGTTGTATTGCGTTATGGGTTGACTGACCAATGCCTGTAGCCTTGTTGTAGTATACCGCACCTTTACCCCATAGTAGTGCTAATGGATTGTCTGCAAGATAATCGTTGTATTTTTGGAATATAACAGTTCTACCACCTGCGGTCGTTAAGTTAGTTGTATCTTCGGTAAAACGCTCCATGAAAAACTCTAATATCAGTTCGTTCTGAGACAAAAATACCATCACTCCAACACTCAAAACACTAATTAGAAAAAGACCTTTCACAATATTGTGTTTCATAAACCTTAGGTATGTTACAACAGAAACAATCATCAAAATCGCCCAGGTTCGTGATACACTTAAGATTCCGCCATAGAATGCTATTGCAAATAGTATCAAGAATAGAACAGGGTTTATTTTTCCAAAATATTGAAGAACTAGCAAACATGATATCGCAGCAATTGAGTAGTAGCCAATGGTATTCGCATTTGCTGTTAACATCATTCGAGACTCTTCAAAATCTCCCAATTCTTTATTATCACCTAATCGCATAATACCATTAATAGGATCTAACTGATTAATTAATAGTGTATTATTAATAATGATACCTAGCAACAAAACTGCTGTGCCAATACAAAATATCTTTATACATTTTCCTTGATCCAAATCTTGAGTATTGTCAGTGATAATATAAAACAGCAAAAACAAGAATGAGGCATATCCTATAAGTTCTGTAATTTGTGTATCAAATATGTAAAAACCATAATGAGATATTTCCATTAAAAAGATTAAAATAAATAACAAAACTTTGTTCAGCGACTTTTGCGAATCTTTAATAAACAGTAGGCAGATTAAAAGTGGATATATATAGTTACTTGGAATACCACACGACAACGGAAAAAGGAAGCACAATAGGTATATAATGTGCTTATAATCCATTACCATTGCAACGGCAAATGTCGCAATAACTAAGTATAATTTATTGAGGTCAACAACTGCGAAGTCTCGATAATACAGGATGGATGTAAACAATATAGAGAAAGTGAATAATATCACATCCTTAAAATTTAGTTTTGTAAAAGGCATATATCTTAACATAGTTTGGCTACCGACTTCCAGATGTTTAATTCGCACTGCGAGAGAGTAGTCATGTGTTAATAGGCAGCTGGTGTGGTATAGATAATCTATTTATCGTGGAATGTAGGTTTAGGATTTACTCTATATCTATACCCGTTTTTACAACCTTAGCAGGATTTCCTGCAACAATACAATTAGCAGGAACATCTTTGGTTACAACTGAGCATGCGGCAACAATAGAGTTATCACCAATAGTCACACCCTTGCATATACGAACATTTGTGCCAATCCAACAATTCTCGCCAATGATAATTGGAGCACTTGCAGAGTGTTTCCACATTCTCATATCATCACCAGCAGGGCTTAAACGCATTCGTTTTCTATACGATGGGCTAATCGGATGGTTGTTGTTATCACAAATAACTGTGTCATTCGCGATTGCTGTATATGCACCAATTTCAACACGATTAACACACAATATGCGAGTTTTGTGATCTATTTTAGAGTGCTTATGCATAACAACAACTCCATTATGTTGGACTGTTATCTCTCCTTCCGGCCAGCAATTATCTTCTAAAATAACATTTTCTCTCTTAGCACCATCGACTAAATTAATTCGAGAATCTATACTTATCTGATGATTACGTCCAATAAGTGTTGCATTCTCAAAGACGTTGCGTTTAGCTCGTTTATATCGCAAATAATTGATAACTTTTCGTATGATTCGCAGCATAATTATTTTTTGAATATTTTGTTTATAATTGAGGATAACATCTTCTTTTCCTCCTTATTTAGTAACACTAAAGCGTTGATACAAATTAAAACAGAATTTACAATCAATATAACAAACAATCTGACAGCTCCTTCTGGCAAAAGATTAAACACATAATTTGAGATGATAACAGGTGCTGGAATTATGAGACAGCAGAAAAGAACAACATCTCGGAAGTACTTATAGGTGCTATACGTAAATACCGTTTTAAGCACAAATACACATGCGATCTGATTGATCACCGTGATAATTATTCCGACATAGAATACAGACTCTGCGGGGAATCCCATTGTTAAAAGTATCCATGATATCGGCAATATTGAACAAATTATACCGCTAGTTGTTAACTGGTATTTCCTCATTTTACCTGTTGCGTGTATAGTTTGTGTAATCGGAGTGTTCAGTACACTAATAATCATAGTAATGATCGTCAGACGAGTGAATGCAATGGTGTAATCTGGAACATTTTCACCCAACCAAAGTTCGAGAATAAAGTGTAGATCAACCAGCACGGGGATAGAAATAATACAAACTAACATATACGAAATCTTAGACATACTAAACATCAAGGATTCTGTACGTTCGTATTCTCCCTTTGCATATGATTGCGTTAGTTGTGGTTTGAATGCTAATGTTAGATTTAACGCAAGAGATTGTATGGCAGAAGATACTTGTGTGGCGATACCATTTGCTGCATTGACGATTGTTCCAAAGAACACATTAAGCAAAACATTTACACCCTGCCCCTTCATCATATAGGCAAATGTGCCGAACAAATTCCATCCAGAAAAGGTAAACATTGTTTTAAATTGCGTCCAATCGAAAAAACGACAAAATTTCAAATGCGTAAAGTTTCGTTTACAATATCCATAGTATAGAACAAAATTAAGCAAGCCAACAAACGAAAGTAACAACCCGTAAATAATTAACTTATCGCCACTCAGATATGGGATTATGATTACAACAATCAACTTAACAAAAACATCTAATATGCTAACAATTGCATAAAAGTCCATTCTCTCATAAGCAATGATTGCCGCGCTGTATGGGACTTGCAAAACAACAAATATCATTGATAGAATTGAGAACTGAAAAATATAGTTGGCTGCCCCAATTCGATCAAGAGGAATATCCATTTTAGTATTCAAGTACCATACACCAATTGTTTCCAACAAAACAACGAGTATAATGGACAGTATTGCTTGAATTATGACAGATGTATTGTATACTTTTACTAAGGCTTTTTCACCACCCTTTCCTAACTCATAGTTGTAGAACCGTTGTATGCCATTAGATAGAGATGTATTTAGTACGCCAAACATCGATACAAAGCCACACACGACATTGTATATACCATAATTGGAGACCCCCAATATATCCAATACGACACGTGTTGTATACAGATTTACAAGCATAACAACAACGAGTCGCAAATACAAGAATATTGTATTTCTCGCTATCTTGTGATTATTTTGCTCAATTTGAACACTCACAAACCGATAATATTTCGTTATTTGATACTGTTGATAGGTTTATCCCCTACCCATAAAACTCCTTATACCACTCGGCGAAGCGGCGGAGACCGTCGCGGAGGGTGGTGTGGGGTTTGAAGCCGAAGTCCTCTTCGAGGGCAGTGGTGTCGGCGTAGGTGACAGGAACGTCGCCTGGTTGCATCGCCACTAGCTCCTTGTGGGCTTCGAAGTCATAGTCTGCGGGGAGAACGCCTGCGCGAAGTAGCTCCTCCTGCAAGATCTGGACAAAGTCCAAAAGGTTTTCAGGACTATTGTTACCGATATTGTAGACCTTATATGGAGGTATTGGCAGACCGTCTGCACCCATTGCCTTCTCAGGGGCGTGTTGCATAATGCGTACTACGCCCTCGACAATGTCATCGACATATGTAAAGTCGCGTTTGCAATTGCCGTAGTTGAAGATTTGGATCTTCTCGCCTTTAAGCAACTTATTTGTAAAACCAAAGTATGCCATATCGGGGCGACCACAAGGACCATAGACTGTAAAAAAGCGCAATCCTGTACTTGGAATATTGTACAACTTGCTATAGGCGTGTGCCATAAGCTCGTTGCTCTTCTTTGTAGCCGCATATAGGCTCACAGGATTATCAACCTTATCTTCGGTAGAATATGGAACTTTCGTGTTGCTACCATATACGCTTGATGAAGAGGCGTATACCAAATGTTCAACCTCGTTGTGGCGGCAAGCCTCCAAGATATTATAGAAGCCGATTAGGTTACTCTCGATATAGGCATCGGGATTGATGATAGAGTAGCGTACACCTGCCTGAGCCGCGAGGTTTACCACAACCGCGGGCTTATACTCCTCAAAGAGTTTGTCGATAGTTGGTCTATCGGCAATATTGCCCTTGATACAGACAAATCGCTCTCCATACTTTGCCAACTCCTCTAAACGCTCGTGTTTTAAGCGCACATCGTAGTAGTCGGTAATGTTGTCAATGCCCACAACCTGGGCATCAGAAAACTCAGTGAGCAGGCGCTTTACAAGGTTTGCTCCGATAAAGCCCGCAGCACCCGTAACAAGCACACACTTACCGTTAAGGTCGATATTGTATGTAACCATAGTTGTATTAGTCTCGTTGGAAAATATCGCGGGTATAGACTTTATCCTTTACATCGTCAAGGCTTGCGTCGTAACGGTTGGCGATAATAGCCTGACTCATCTGCTTGAACTTCGCAAGATCGTTAACCACAGCACTGCCGAAGAAGGTCTCGCCATCTTGGAGCGTAGGCTCGTAGATAACTATTGTCGCACCCTTTGCCTTTATACGCTTCATAACACCCTGGATAGAACTCTGGCGGAAATTATCGGAATTTGACTTCATTGTCAGACGATAAACACCAATAGTTACAGGCTGCTCTTTTGCAGCATCATAGCTACTATTTGCACCGTATGCGCCAGCAAGCTCTAATACACGATCGGCGATAAAGTCCTTGCGTGTGCGGTTGCTCTCGACGATGGCGGTCATCATATTCTGTGGCACATCCTGATAGTTGGCAAGCAGCTGCTTTGTATCCTTAGGCAGGCAGTAACCGCCGTAGCCAAAGGATGGATTGTTATAGTGTGTGCCAATACGTGGGTCGAGACCTACACCCTCGATGATTGCTTGTGTGTCTAAGCCCTTCATCTCGGCGTATGTATCAAGCTCATTGAAATAGCTCACTCGGAGAGCTAAGTATGTATTAGCAAAGAGCTTAACTGCCTCAGCCTCTTTTAGTCCCATAAACAAAACGGGCACATCCTCCTTCAATGCTCCCTGCTGGAGAAGCTGTGCAAAGGTGCGGGCAGCATCGTCAAGGTGATTGCCTGCAACAGCCTTGATTGCGCTATTCTCCTCGTCGAGCTCATCTATCATCTTAGGGTAGCCAACTATAATACGGCTTGGATAGAGGTTGTCATACAACGCCTTACTCTCGCGCAGGAACTCCGGAGAAAAGAGCAAGCGGAACTTATGTGTTGTATCGAGCCCCTGCTCCTTGAATCGCTGTGCATACTTCACATATAGCGAACGAGAGTAGCCCACAGGAATGGTGCTCTTGATAATCATCGTAGCGTTTGGGTTTACCTCCAATACGATGTCGATAACATCCTCGATATGGTGTGTATCGAAGAAGTTTTTCTGAGGATCGTAGTTTGTAGGCGCTGCAATCACCACAAACTCGGCATCACGATATGCCTCGCGGGCATCGAGTGTTGCACGTAGGTTTAGATTCTTCTCGTTCAGATATTTCTCGATATATTCGTCTTGAATCGGAGAGATGCGATTGTTAATCTTTTCAACCTTCTCAGCCACAACGTCAACTGCTACAACTTCGTTGTGCTGAGCAAGGAGGGTGGCGATGGATAGACCTACATAGCCTGTTCCTGCAACTGCAATTTTCATATTGTTAGAATTTCTTGCCGAAGATTATACCAAAGAATGTTTTCCACAATATCTCTATGTCGAACCTCCAGGAGCGATGACCGAGGTAGTAAAGATCGTACTCCAAGCGGCGGAGCATCTTCTCCATTGTATCGGTATAGCCATTGTAGAATGTTGCATACGAAGTGACTCCCGGGCGGATTTGGTAGAGATATTCATAGCGTTTATCGTGTTCCAAAATTTGGTCGATATAGAACTTGCGCTCAGGACGTGGGCCCACAAAGGCCATATCGCCGATAAAGACATTCCAGAGCTGAGGAAGCTCATCGAGGTGGTGAGCACGCAGGAATTTGCCAATTTTGGTTAGGCGAGGGTCGTTGTCACCGCCGCCATGGCTTAACTGAGGTCCCATAGCCTCAGCATCAAGTCGCATAGTGCGGAACTTGTAGATGCAGAATGGTCGACCAAATCGACCGATTCGCTCCTGCTTGTAGATAGCAGGTCCTCCATCCTCGCGACGCACAAGAATTGTACATATCACAAAGAGCGGAGAGAAGACCAACAAGGCAATAAACGATGCAAACATATCGAACAATCGCTTCGAGTTGCGAGCAAAGGAGTTCATACCATCCTTGATAAACTCATCTTTTGGGACAAGATGACTAACATGCGTCTGCGTATCAAAGCCACCATTAGCCGCTAAATCCTCCTTCAACTTCACAACCCATCGGGTATAGTCGTTATGATCAAACTCCTCTGTCAGATCGATGATACAATGGTCATTATTTTCACCCTTAGAGACACCATATACTGCCTCTAATTTGACGAGAGCATCCTTGTTAACAACTGTGTATGGCATCTCTGCGGTTGTAGAAAAGCCTTGAAAGCTATTAATGTGCGTTTTTTTGGCTATCAGACGCAACGAATAGGCTGAACTTCCAAAAGCCATCCACGAATGCATCTCGATGTTGAAGTGGAGATGAATTGTGGACCGATTGTTCTGTCTCTCTTTGTTGGTTATTAGTTCAATATTCATAATCATCAATTTTATTTTCCCTACAACACTTCAACAAACTCGTCGTTTATTTCGACACTTACCGCGAGGAGCGATGGGAGTGTGATTATTAAATGCTTCGTTTTTGAACCTCTTACGGTTTGGAGAATGCCCTTATAACCATCTAACACGCCACCCGTTATACGTATCTTTCGTCCGCAAAGTAGCGGGGTTATCTCCTCCGCTGAGTAGAATTTTGGGTTGCTGCCGGCTTGCACTGCGCAGATAAATCGAGTCATATCCTCCATAGGGATAACTATCGGCTCACCCTGCTTGCCTCCCCTTTTGAAGCGATATTGCAGGGTTGGGGTCTTGGCTACTATGGGGTCTAAGTTTTGGCGACTCTCATTCACAAAAAGCAGGTCGCGCATTACAGGACTCTCAACCCGTCTACGCTTGCCATCCCTTATGACAAAGCGCGTTGTCATAGGCGTAAAGACCTCCATACCCGCCTCCATCAGCTGCTTATATGCTGGCAGAAGTGCGTTTGCGCGTTTTAAGTCACGCATCGCATACCAGTGCTTTTCTATGCCACCATCGAGTGCCTCCATAGTTTTAGATAACTACATACTCTCTATTCCTGCAAGAGTCTGCATATTGCGCATTTTCAAGCAGTTACAAGTACTGTTCTTAAAAGTTCGCAGCGATTTGCGCTGCCAGTTTCTCATCTGTGTCATCCTGTTTTGAGACCTCTTTGAGATGGGTGCGCGGCACTAAAATAACACACCGTCTCCCTTGCATTTTTAGTACTCTCTTCAGAGAGTCTAAAACGATACACGGCAAAGATAGTAAATTCCATTAAAACGACATAATGTTTTGATATTTATTTTCTTGGGTGTAGGGCGGGTTGCGCAAAATAGCACATAATAGAGGTGTTAAATATCTGATTTTATTCTCATTATTTTGTTTGAAATGGGATGCAAATTGCTCTAAGATGCTGGCTAAAAAACGCTATATATCGCAGTGGAAAAAAGGTCAAAAAATGGAAAGTATGGGGAATTATAAAATCTATTGAAATCGTAGTGTTTTAGAGGTGTTTATTGTGGCTAATTTCCGATTAAAATTCATTCTGCTTTAGAAGAGCTTTTGTGCGATTTTGCCAATTAGAAATTGGCATAGTAGTGGAGTGGTAATGGTACTTTATAGTGTAGTAGACTCTATATTTTTGTACATGTTAGTCTAAAGTTGTGATGGGGATGATATATTTTTGAGGGTTGTGTGCCACTTTGTGGGGTCAGCTATTTTTATTTACAGAAAAATATATTATTTTTGCGCGATTGTACATATATAGTAAAAGTAAAATCTAAAAATATAAAAAACTAATTACACTATGGGAAGAGCATTTGAGTATCGCAAGGCGAGAAAGATGAAGCGCTGGGGTCACATGGCGCGAGTATTTACAAAGATTGGTAAGGAGATTGAGATGGCTGTTAAGGCTTCTGGTCCAGATCCATCATCAAACCTCCGTCTTCGTCTTTTGTTGCAGAATGCCAAGGCTGAGAATATGCCTAAGGAGAATGTGGAGCGTGCTATCAAGCGTGCCACCGACAAGGATTCTGCAGATTACAAGGAGATGATCTATGAGGGATATGGTCCTCACGGTATCGCTGTATTGGTTGAGACTGCAACCGACAATACAAACCGTACCGTAGCATCTGTACGTATGTACTTCAATAAGTATGGTGGCACTCTTGGCACATCTGGCTCAGTAGGCTTTATGTTCGAGCATAAGTGTGTCTTTAAGTTCAAGCCTACCGAGGGTGTTGATTTCGAGGAGATGGAGTTGGAGATGATCGACTTTGGTGTAGATGAGTTCTACGCTGAGGAGGGCGAGGTTACCGTTTACGCTGCTTACGAGTCATTCGGCCAGATTCAGACTTGGATCGAGGAGAAGGGCTACGAGCTCGTATCGGGTGAGTCTGTACGCATCCCCACCGACACCAAGGAGCTTACTTCGGAGGAGCGTGAGGCCGTTAACAAGCTTATCGAGCACCTTGAGGAGGACGACGATGTAACAAACGTATACACTACAATGGCTGAGTCTGACGAGGACGAGGAGGAGTAAATGTTTAATGAGTAGGGAGTAATTAGTAATGAGTAATAGTTAAAAGTCTTTGACTTTTTAGGGATGGGTTACGATGAGTTAATGTGAGTATAAAAAATACATACTAATCTATAGTAACTCATAACTCCCCATAGCATCCCATTGCTTTTAGCTGTTCGCTCGCAGAGCGAAACAATTACTAATTACTAATTACTAATTACTAATTCATATTGGTTATGAGCAAATTTAACGAATATAAGGCTCTTGACTTAGCGGGCGTTGCTGACGAGGTGTTGGCGCGCTGGACTAAGGATGATACATTCCACAAGAGCATCACTACACGCGAGGGTCATCCAACCTTCGTATTCTATGAGGGTCCACCATCAGCAAACGGCACTCCTGGTATCCACCACGTTATGGCGCGTACCATCAAGGATGTATTCTGCCGTTATAAGACACAACAGGGTTATCTTGTGCACCGTAAGGCAGGTTGGGATACACACGGTCTCCCTGTCGAGCTCGGTGTAGAGAAGAAGATGGGCATTACGAAGGAGGATATCGGTAAGACTATCTCTATCGAGGAGTACAACAAGGCTTGCCGCGAGGCAGTTATGGAGTTTACCGACATCTGGGAGGATTTGACTCACAAGATGGGTTATTGGGTAAATATGGACGATCCATATATCACCTACGACAATAAGTTTATCGAGACCTTATGGTGGTTGTTGAAGCAGCTCTACGAGAAGGGTCTTCTTTACAAGGGTTACACCATCCAGCCATACTCACCAGCTGCGGGTACAGGTCTCTCGACTCACGAGCTTAACCAGCCTGGTTGCTACCGTGATGTTAAGGATACCACATGTACGGCACAGTTCCGCATCCTTGATCCTAAGAGCGAGATGGAGGGCTGGGGTACACCTGTATTCCTTGCTTGGACAACAACACCTTGGACATTGCCATCAAATACTGCGCTCTGCGTAGGTCCTAAGATTGACTACGTTGCAGTACGCACATACAACCCATACAATGGTGAGAAGATTACAGCCGTTGTAGCTGAGCCACTTCTCTACTCTATCTTCAATAAGAAGGGCGAGGAAGTCGCACTCGAGGATTACAAAGCTGGCGATAAGGTTATCCCATTTGCCATTGTTGGCAAGTATAAGGGTACGGACCTTTGCGGTATGCACTATGAGCAGCTACTCCCATGGGTTAAGCCTGTTGAGGCTGACGAGGCTGGTAACTGGACAGAGGCTTCTGCAAAAGCATTCCGCGTAATCCCTGGTGACTATGTAACCACTGAGGATGGTACCGGTATCGTACATATCGCACCTACATTTGGTGCTGATGACGCCTTTGTAGCACGTCAGGCAGGTATCCCATCGCTATTTATGATTAACAAGCGCGGTGAGACACGTCCTATGGTTGACTTCGCGGGTAAGTTCTTCCTTACTGAGGAGCTTGACGAGAAGTTCGTTAAGGAGTGCGTTGAGGCTGCATACGGTGAGTATGAGGGTCGCTTCGTAAAGAATGCTTACGACCCACAGTTTACCGTAGATGGTCGCTACGACGAGAAGGCTGCCGCTGCTGCCGAGACTCTCGATGTTTACATCTCTATCAAGCTCAAGGAGGAGGGTAAGGTGTTCAAAATTGAGAAGCACACCCACAACTACCCACACTGCTGGCGTACAGATAAGCCTGTGTTGTACTATCCTTTGGATTCATGGTTTATCCGCACCACAGCGTTGCGTGAGCGTATGATGGAGCTTAATAAGACCATCTATTGGAAGCCTGAGTCTACGGGTACAGGTCGTTTCGGTAAGTGGCTTGAGAATATCAACGATTGGAACCTCTCACGTTCACGTTTCTGGGGTACTCCACTCCCTATCTGGGCTACTGAGGATCGCTCTGAGTTGAAGTGCATCGGCTCTGTTGAGGAGCTTATCGCTGAGATTGAGAAGGCTGTGGCCGCAGGCGTGATGACTGAGAATCCATACAAGAACTTCAAGGTGGGCGATATGTCAAAGGAGAACTACTCAACCAACAATATCGACCTACACCGTCCATACGTGGATAACATCGTATTGGTATCATCTAAGGGTGAGCCTATGCGCCGTGAGCCAGATTTGATCGATGTATGGTTCGACTCTGGTGCTATGCCATACGCCCAGGTACACTACCCATTTGAGAATAAGGAGGGCTTCGACCAGATCTACCCTGCTGACTTCATCGCTGAGGGTGTTGACCAGACTCGTGGATGGTTCTACACATTGCACGCTATCGCAACTATGTTGTTCGACTCTGTGGCGTTCAAGAATATCATCTCTAATGGTCTTGTGTTGGATAAGAACGGGAACAAGATGTCTAAGCGCTTGGGTAATGCCGTAGATCCATTCGAGGTATTGAAGAAGTATGGTGCGGATGCTACCCGCTGGTATATGATCTCGAACTCACAGCCATGGGATAACCTTAAATTCGATGTTGATGGCGTTGACGAGTGCCGCCGTAAGTTCTTTGGTACACTCTATAACACATACTCATTCTTCGCGTTGTATGCAAATATCGATGGCTTTACAGGTAAGGAGGCAGAGGTTGCTGTTGAGGAGCGTCCAGAGATTGACCGCTGGATTCTTTCAGAGCTTAACACCCTTGTTAAGGATGTTACAAACTACCTCGAGGACTACGATCCTACACCTGCAGCACGTCGTATCGATGCCTTCGTGAACGAGAACCTCTCGAACTGGTATGTGCGTCTTAACCGTAAGCGTTTCTGGGGTGGCGAGCTAACTGCTGATAAGTTGGCAGCATACCAGACACTATACACTTGCTTGGAGACAGTAGTTATGTTGGCAGCTCCTATCGCGCCATTCATCACTGACCGCATCTTCTGTGACCTCAACGCTGTTAGCGGTCGTCACACAGCGGAGAGCGTACACCTTGCCGAGTATCCTAAGTGCAACGAGGCGCTTATCAACAGCGAATTGGAGGAGATGATGTCACTTGCACAGCGCGCATCATCAATGGTGTTGGCACTACGCCGCAAGGTGAACATCAAGGTGCGTCAGCCACTTCAAAAAATCATTATTCCTGTACTTGACAAGGATATGGCTAAGCATATTGAGGCTGTACGTCAGCTTATTATGAACGAGGTGAATGTTAAGGACATCGAGCTTATCACCGATACTACCGGCATCATCACTAAGCGTATTAAGCCAAACTTCAAGACTCTCGGTGCTAAGTGCGGTAAGTATATGAAGCAGGTTGCTGCGCTCGTAGCATCATTCACTCAGGAGCAGATTGCAGCCGTTGAGAGCAATCCAGAGACTGTGCTTGCTGTTGAGGGCGTGGAGTTCGTTACAACACCTGCCGACTTCGATATCACCTCTGAGGATATGCCAGGCTGGCTCGTAGCATCTGAGGGTAAGCTAACCGTGGCCCTCGATATCACTATCACCGATGAGCTTCGTCGTGAGGGTGTTGCCCGCGAGCTTGTAAACCGTATCCAGAATATCCGTAAGGAGTCTGGCTTCGAGGTTACAGATAAGATCTCTGTTGAGATTGAGGCTACTGAGCTTACAACTCCTGCGGTAGAGAGCTTCGCCGACTATATCGCACAGCAAACCCTTGCCGTAGAGGTTAAGGCTGTGGCTACACCAAACGGAGAGTTTGTTGTAGATAGCGATATCGACGAGGCACCTCTTAAAATTGCTGTTACCAAGAGATAGTTCGTTCTATACATATATATAATGAGGGTGCCCGGCAAATGCGCTGAGCACCCTCAATATATAAAGTGAAAGGCTGAGCCTTTTTTAATGAGTAGTGAGTAATTAGTAATGAGTAATGGTTAAAAGTCTTCGACTTTTTAGGAAGTGGGTTAATATGTGTTAATATGAGTATAAAATTCACATAGTAACCCATAGAAACTCATAGAAACCCATCTCTATTAACTCCGCGCGTAGCGCTCCTTACTTTTCAGTTTTCAGTTTTCAGTTTTCACTTTGTATATCGCTATTCCACTCGCCGTGGGCGTATGGGTAGATAATGGCGCGGCTATCGCCTATGGCTTTCAAGACCTCATAGCACTTATACATATTATATCCATTGCCAGAGTCGCGGTTGCTAAGGCTGAATGCTATGATGCAGGCGTGGTGGCGCGAGCGGTAGTACATCGCGAGGGCACGCGAAACATACTCGTCGACAAGCCACGGAGCGTTGGCTGGCGTGCCTCCCATATTGCGATTGTCGGCATTCGTTGGCGACGAGATAGCCACGCAATCAACAACATAGATACCCACGCGATCGCAGATGTCGTAGAACCAGCGAGGCTGTGGATAGTCGGGACATAGGCAGTTTATACCCTTAGCTTTCAGTGCTTTAATCTCCTTCTCGGTGGTGGCACTGTCGCTTGCCGAGTTATAGGTTGCACGGCTTAGCTTTATTGGTTCGCCGAAGGCGGTAATATCGCCATTCGCGGTATAGCCATACTCCACAAAACCCACGTTTAGAGGGATATACTCGCGGAGGATGCCATTCTGCTTTATGTATAGCATCAGGTCGTAGAGCTTAGGATTTGAGGGCGACCAACGGTTCGGATTGGAGTTATAGATATATGGCGAGTAGCGCATCGTATCGCGCGTAAAGCCCTCCATCGCAAGGTCGTTAACGCTATACTCCACAAGCTTGCCCTCGGGGGAGTAGATGTCGTAACCCACGTTTATCACCTCGTTGGTAGAGAATGAGTTATCGGCGATAATATCGAGCTTCAACTCGGCAAAACGACCCAACGAATCGGGGCGTAGCTGCACATCATAGTCATATATTCCTAGCTTGCGCTGCGCGAAGAGATAGCAATTCTCAAACTGCTTGCGCTCCGCGATTTTAAGTCCCTCGTCCAAAAGTCGCATCGCCTCCTCCTCGACAACAACCACGGCAAATATATTCTCACCCTGCTCCAAGTATGGCGATACGAAGAGGTCTACGGGCGTAAACTTGTCGATAGGTACTGTTATCTGCCTACCATTAAAGAAAACAGTGTAGTCGCCGCCCACATTTTCTATATGTAAGTAGGCGTTGTAGTCCTGCCAAGTAGCTGGTATCTCAATCTTCTGCTCATAGACAGCGCGTACCTTGCCTTCGTCGGCACGGAACTGCACCTCTGGGGCGATAACTATATGCTTATCAATAGCCGTGCGAATATCCCTGTTTGCATCCTCTCTACGGTCGTAGCATAAGAACTCCGAGCGCGCAACACGCACCTGAGCCGAAGCCTCCGCCACACAAAACATTGCCACAAAAAGCGCCAACAACGCAGAATATATACTCTTTCTCATACAATAATCTTATAAATAAGCATCACAAAGGTATAAAAAAGTGTCAAGAGCGCAATCGTTTATCAAAAAATTAGTAATTTTGCACTCTATAAGAAGATACAAACGAAATAAATTAAATACTTATGAAACTTACACGTATTGCCGAAATCCTCAAGATGGAGGGCGACGGCAGAGAGATCACCGTAAAAGGTTGGGTTAGAACAAAGCGTGGTAACAAGAATGTAGCCTTCATCGCCATGAACGACGGCTCGTGCGTTGCCAACATTCAGGTTGTTGTGGACCTCGCAAAGATTGACGAGGCAGAGCTTAAAGGCGTAACCACAGGTGCTTGTATTCGCGTAGATGGCACCCTTGTAGCATCGTTGGGTGCTGGTCAGGGTGTAGAGGTACAGGCTTCATCTATCGAGATTTACGGTACTGCCGATCCTGAGACATATCCTTTGCAGAAGAAGGGTCACTCGTTGGAGTTCTTGCGCGACATCGCATACCTTCGTCCACGTACTAATACCTTTGGTGCTGTGCTTCGTATCCGCCACGCTATGGCGTATGCTATCCACAAGTATTTCAACGATAAGGGCTTCTGCTACCTCCACACTCCACTTATCACAGCTTCGGACTGCGAGGGTGCAGGTGCTATGTTCAACGTATCGACCCTCGATATGCAGAACCCACCACGCCTTGAGGATGGCTCGGTAGACTACTCACAGGACTTCTTCGGCAAGCCATGTAGCCTTACCGTATCTGGTCAGTTGGAGGGTGAGCTTGGTGCTTTGGCGTTGGGTCAGATTTACACCTTTGGTCCTACTTTTCGTGCTGAGAACTCTAACACTCCACGCCACTTGGCTGAGTTCTGGATGATTGAGCCAGAGATGGCATTCTACGAGTTGCAGGATGATATGGACCTTGCTGAGGACTTTTTGAAGTATCTTATCCGCTACGCGTTGGAGAACTGCCGCGAGGACCTCGAGTTTATGAACCAGATGTGGGACAAGGGTCTTTTGGAGCGTTTGCAGTTTGTTTTGGGCAACGACTTCGTACGCCTCAACTACACCGATGGTATCGAGATTTTGAAGGCTTCGGGCAAGAAGTTCGAGTTCCCATGCGATTGGGGCTGCGACCTTCAGTCGGAGCACGAGCGCTACCTTGTTGAGGAGCACTTCAAGCGCCCTGTGATCCTTATCAACTATCCTAAGGAGATCAAGGCATTCTATATGAAGCAGAACGAGGATGGCAAGACTGTACGTGCTATGGACGTTTTGTTCCCTCAAATCGGTGAAATTATTGGTGGTTCTGAGCGTGAGGCAGACTTTGGCAAACTTTGTGCAAGAGTAGACGAGTTAGGCATGAGCCGTAAGGAGCTATGGTGGTATCTCGACACACGTCGTTGGGGTTCTGCGCCACACTCTGGTTTCGGTCTTGGCTTCGAGCGTCTCTTGCTCTTTGTTACAGGTATGGCAAACATCCGCGATGTAATCCCATTCCCACGTACACCAAAGAACGCAGAGTTCTAAGCATAATGCCTAATAAACGGCCGACCACAAGGTCGACCGTTTATTTTTAAACTGAAAAGGGAAAAGGGAAAACTGAAAAGTTAGGTGCGCTTCGCGCGAATTTTATATATAAATATGCGTCGCAGACACCACACTTTTCACTTTTCACTTTTCAGTTTTCAGTTTTCAGTTTTCAGTTTTCAGTTTTCAGTTTGATATAGTATGGCACACCGTCTTCAACAAACAATATCGCTGCAAACGCGAATCTCGCCACAGCAGATCCAGATGATAAAACTTCTGGAGCTCCCCTCTATGCAACTCGAAGAGCGTATCAAGCGTGAGATAGAGGAGAATATTGTTTTGGAGGAGGATACGGATAACCATACAACCGAGGATGGCACGCCTGAGAAGATCTCCGTAGAGGAGTATATCGGCAAGGAGGACGACGCACCTTCATACAAGTCGCGCATCAATAACTTCTCGCGCGACGACAAGCAGCGCCCCGTATATATCACCGAGGGTCACTCCCTTAGCGAGTCTCTTGTAGAGCAGCTACGCTTCCGCTCGCTTAGCGAGGAGGAGCTTGTGGTGGCGGTATATATCGTTGGTAGTATCGACGATGATGGCTACCTGCGTCGCGACCTTGCATCGCTCTCCGACGACCTTGCATTTACTCGCAGTATGGATGTCTCGGTGGAGGAGTTGGAGCGTATCCTCGGCATTGTGCACGAACTCGAACCTGCGGGTATTGGCGCGCGCACGCTACAAGAGTGTCTGCTTTTGCAAATGCAACGTCAGAGTCTTGACACGCGCGCTAAACGCCTTGCACACAAGATTATAGCGCATAATTTCGAGGCCTTTGCAAAGAAACACTACGAGAAGCTTATGGCGCGTCTTGGTGCCGACGAGGAGAGTTTCCGCGCAGCAATGGAGTATATACGCAGTCTCTCGCCTAAGCCTGGCAATCTTTATAGTGAGGAGGGCATCGAGGCTACACCCTATATCACCCCTGATTTTATCCTCGACAATAGCGATGGCGAGCTACGCCTTGCGCTGAACTCTGCGGGTATCCCCGAGGTGCGTATTTCGCGTCGCTACCGCGATATGATGCGCGATATGGTCGCCCCTGACGGGACAGTTAAGGCGGAGAATAGGGAGGCGGTGCAGTTTGTAAAGTCGAAGATAGACTCAGCAAAGTGGTTTATCTCGGCTATCAAGCAGCGCCACGACACCCTTATGCGCACGATGCAAACCATCCTTGACTTCCAGCGCGAATACTTCGTGGATGGCGACAAGAGCAAGCTTAAACCGATGATTTTGAAGGACATTGCCGACCGCACCGACCTCGATGTGTCGACCATCTCGCGCGTGGTAAATAGCAAATATATCCAGACCCACTTCGGCATTATCCTGCTTAAAAACCTCTTCTCGGAGGGTATGCAGACCGACACAGGCGAGGAGGTATCGAGCCACGAAATAAAGATGATTCTCGAAGAGTGCATCGAGCAGGAGGATAAGCACCACCCACTAACGGACGAAAACCTCATGGATATCCTCAACCAAAAGGGCTACCGCATCGCCCGCCGCACCGTTGCCAAGTACCGCGAAATGCTCGATATCCCCGTTGCACGAATGCGTAAGCAGATATAAATCTGATATATACAAAATATGTGCTGCCCATAGTTTGGGCAGCACATATCTTTTCAAGAAGTTATAATTGGAATTATATCCTAAAATTCATATCCTACGATTGAGGTAGCATACTCACTCCAACCCTCGGCAGACTTATACGCCTCTACCGACTCCATTGGCACATAAATCTTGCGATCTGAGGCGTTGTCGTAAAACATATCATAGACTCCAGCAGGCGGTGTTACAGCCTTGCAATATACACTTGTAAGGCTACTGCAATCACCGAATGCCCACGCTCCAATTGTAGTTACACCATCACCAATAGTTACACTTGTTAGGCTACTGCAACCAGAGAATGCCCAATCTCCAATTGTAGTTACACCATCTGGAATAGTTACAATTGTTAGGCTACTGCAATCACCGAATGCCCACGTTCCAATTGTAGTTACACCATCACCAATAGTTACACTTGTTAGGCTACTGCAACCACAGAATGCCCAATCTCCAATTGTAGTTACACTATCTGGAATTATTACACTTGTTAGGCTACTGCAAAGAACGAATGCACCCTCTCCAATTGTAGTTACACTATCTCCAATAGTTACACTTGTAAGCCTGCTGCAACCCTCGAATGCAGAAACTCCAATCGTCATTACGTTGTCTGGGATGGTTATACTTGTAAGGCTGCTGCAATAAGCAAATGCCGCAAGTTCAATTGCAGTTACACCATCACCAATAGTTACACTTGTTAGGCTACTGCAATCACAGAATGCCCAATCTCCAATTTTGGTTACACCATCACCAATAGTAACGGATGTAAATTTGCTACCATAAAATGCACTATCTTCATAATCTAATACAGATGGAATATCGCAATTAACCACCAATTCACCTGTACAACCGTAGAATGCAGACTTTCCAATTTGAGTTACACTATCTGGGATAGTTACACTTGTTAGACTACTGCAATCTCTGAATGCATCCTCTCCAATTGTAGTTACACTATCTGGAATAGTGACACTTGTTAGACTACTGCAACGATAGAATGCTTCCTTTCCAATTGTAGTTACACTATCTGGAATAGTCAGACTTGTTAGGCTACTGCAACCTCTGAATGCATAATTTCCAATCGTAGTTACGCTATCAGGAATAGTTATACTTGTTAGGCTACTGCACTCCCAGAATGCACCCTCTCCAATTGTAGTTACACTATCTGGAATAGTTACACTTGTTAGGCTACTGCAACCCCAGAATGCATACCATCCAATTATAGTTACACTATCTGGAATAGTTACACGTGTAAGACTGCTGCAATAATAGAATGCATAACTTCCAATCGTAGTTACGCTATCAGGAATAGTTACACTTGTAAGGCTGCTGCAACTATCAAATGCATTATTTCCAATCGTAGTTACGCTATCAGGGATATTTACACTTGTAAGGCTGCGGCAACATAAGAATGCATGATCTCCAATCGTAGTTACGCTATCAGGAATAGTTACACTTGTTAGGCTAATACAACTATTGAATGCATCATCTTCAATTGTCGTTACACTATCAGGAATAGTTACACTTGTAAGGCTGCTGCAACCATAGAATGCACCATCTTCAATTGTAGTTACACTATCTGGAATAGTTACACTTGTTAGGCTGTGGCAACATAAGAATGCATAATCTCCAATCGTCGTTATACTATCTGGTATGGTTATACTCTCGAGGCTGGAACAAAAAGCAAATGTACAAATCCCAATATCTGTTACACTATTTGGGATAGTTATACTTGTAAGGCTATTGCAACTATTGAATGCAGAATCTCCAATTGAAGTTACACTATCTGGAATAGTTATACTTGTTAGGCTAGTACAAGCACTAAATGCTGCATTTCCAATAGCAGTTACACTATCTGGTATAGAGTACTCTGTGAACCCTGCTGGAGCAAAAGCTACAAGTTCGCCATCAATTAATAATACTCTTCCATTATCCTCTGCATACTTGCCCTTAAACTCAGCGAGGTTATAGCAATCACCGAATACATACTCTCCAATTTCAGTTACACTATCTGGAATAGTGACACTTGTGAGGCTGCTGCATACCTGAAATGCACCCATTCCAATTGTAGTTACACTATCTGGAATAGTTACACTTGTTAGGCTACTGCAAAAAGCGAATGCACCCTCTCCAATTGTAGTTACATCGCCATCAAACTTAATTACCCAACACTCTTTTTCTGCATCGTAGGTATTAGATACGATATTTGCACCAAACACACTTGCATCATATGGTTCAGTAGCTGTTGTTGTACTACCATTGGTATACCAAATCTCATTATTAGTAGGCTTTGGAGCAGATGGGGTGTTAGGATTAACAAACTCCACAACGCTCATAGGCTGGATAGTATTACGCTCAACAACAAGCTCATTCTCTGTTGAAAGAGTCATTGGCTTGTAGCCATCACTTTCAATCTCTACTGTAAATCCATTTGTAAAGGTCTGCGGAGGAAGCGAAATATAGAACGATGTAGCCTCTGCGCCGAGGGTTACGCCCTCGCCACAATCGAGAGTAACCTCTGTTACAACAGCATCATCAAAAATTAGATTGCCACCTGCATTGTTATCATCCGAACTACCCATCTCCGATGCAAGGGTTGCCTCGGCAGTTGCGGTATCTACATAGATAAGACCCGCTACCTGCTCGCCATCGTTACCGCGGAACTTGATGTTCTTAACAACCTCGCCATCGCCCGTAAGTTGCAACTTCAACCAACCGCAAACACTCTTCAAAGAGAACTGAGTAAACTCGCTACGTGAGACCATTAAGTTCTCACCAACAGCATAGCTATCTGTTGCATAATGCTGAGTAGCAGGCAGTGAGGTCTCAATATTACCCGATGCAGTTGATAGAACATAGTCTGTGCTATATGGATATACCAAAACGACATAGCTCATCTTGGTGCTTGATTCACCAGCATCCACACAGTATAGTTCTGCTACACGCTCGCCAGTCTCGCCACGGTATTCCCACATCTGATTTGCATCACTCTTATAGAAAACCGACACCAAGTCATCCTTAGTCCAAACGGTTTTCTGTGCCTCGTTGAGCTGAATACGGGTTTCGCTATCCTCGAAGCCCACTTTAATAGTCTCGGGAACATCGGGGCGGATAGCTGATTGCTCCTCGATAGGGTTTTGTGTACACGCCATAAAACCAAATAGCGCACACACTGCAAGTAAAAGTTTTTTCATTGTTTATGTAATTTTATTATTGTTACCAATCCTGTTCTGGATTCTCTTCGGGGTCTTCCAAATTAGAGAGCGCAAAACCCTGCTCGACCTCCACTGCCACAACCTCAAATTCGGGCGCGAGGTAAGTGAAATGAAATTTTATCTCTATCGTATCTAAGTTTGTATCGATTAAAATTGTATGAGGATAACTAATCCATACTCAGCCTTTTTAGTTAGCCTTATATGTGCAAAATTAAATAATATTTTCAAAACAAACAACACTCTTGAAGGGCACTGCATATAAATAATATAAAATTAATCGGAATTAGGAGGGGGCTAAAATATGGAAAAAGGAGACTGAGAGCACTCATAAATTTTGCAAAAATTATATTTTGCGCATTTTCTTGGCAAATATTTTGGAGATTAGAAAATTATTCCTACCTTTGCACTCCGATTGGGAACATCTAATAAGTGATAGGTTAGTGTTTTGAGTAGTAAGGTGTTCTTGATTGCTTCGGTCTGATGGGCGAGTGGCTTAACCAACGGTCTGCAAAACCGTCTACAGCGGTTCGAATCCGCTTCAGACCTCAGAACGCTACCTAATTTGGGTAGCGTTTTTTTGTTATATCACAGGTTTTGTGTTATGCGCCAGCGTCTTGGCAGACTTGCAGTTTGGGGGGATAGTGCATTTCTGTGCAAGCACCAATGCTCTATCTCCCCAAACAACTGCTGCGCAGTTCTGGCGCTACGTGGTGACTCACAACCGCATTGCTCACCTTGGGCACAGGGTTGCGGGGATAGAGTACATTTATTGCTCGACCTACGGTCTGCGCTATGCGGTATCCCCGCGAGTTCGGGCTACGCCTCTCACTTCGAATCCGCTTCAGACCTCCAAAATCCCTTCTACACAGCAGTGTGGAGGGGATTTACTTTTTTTACGCCTAAATTTACGCCTAAAAAACAGACCTCTTCAGGCATCAAAGGTAGCAAAAGATTGGATATTTACAAGCGTATTAAGCTCTATTCCTCTGCATAAATTTGTCTATATCTGCCTTCCTAAACCAGGCTTATTGGTCAAAATAGTAGATAAAATCGGGGCAATATTTGTTTATTGGTCAAAAATAGTAGATAAATGCGGGTGTTTACCCGCATTTTCTACTTGTATTTGAGCTTAAAATATTCATCTATAAAGAGTCTGCGATATC
>JAZOSJ010000136.1:0-2891 GCA_045657045.1 Alistipes sp. | reverse complement strand
CACAGTTGTTCTTCGATGTTGCAGGCTCGGAGCGCAAGTTGGAGATCTTCACCACACGTCCTGACACTATCTATGGTGTAAGTTTTATGGTTATTGCCCCTGAGCACGAGTGGGTAGCGGTACTAACCACAGAGGATAACCGCGAGGCTGTCGAGGCATATATCACCGAGACCAAGCGCCGCTCGGAGCGTGAGCGTATCGCCGATACAAAGCGTGTTAGCGGTGTTAAGACCGGCTCGTACGCCATCAACCCATTCACCGGCAAGCAGATTCCTATCTATATTTCGGACTACGTGCTTTCGGGCTACGGTACAGGTGCTATTATGGCTGTTCCTGCGCACGACTCACGCGACTACGCCTTTGCACGCCACTTCGGCTTGGAGGTTGTTCCTGTTGTTGAGGGCGGTAACCTCGAGGTTGAGTCATACGATGCTAAGGAGGGTAAGCTTATCAACTCCGACATCATCAACGGTATGGACGTAAAGGAGGCTATCGACTTTATGTTTAAGGAGATTGAGCGCCGCGGCTTGGGTAAACGTCTTGTGAACTACCGCTTGCGCGATGCTATATTCTCACGCCAGCGCTATTGGGGCGAGCCATTCCCTATCTACTATAAGAATGATGTGGCATATCGTCTATCAGATGAGCAACTTCCATTGTGTCTCCCAGCAATCAAGGATTTCGGTCCTACGGCTGAGGGCGAGCCACCATTGGCACGTGTTGAGGATTGGTGCAACGAGGAGGGTCACCCATTCGAGCTATCGACAATGCCAGGTTTTGCAGGTTCATCGGCATACTATCTCCGCTATATGGATCCACGCAACACAGAGGGTCTTGTTGGCAAGGAGGCTAACGAGTATTGGCGCAATGTAGACCTCTACATCGGTGGTATTGAGCACGCTACAGGTCACTTGATGTACTCACGCTTCTGGAATATGTTCCTCTACGACTTGGGCTATGTATGCGAGTCGGAGCCATTCAAGAAGTTGGTTAATCAGGGTATGATTCAGGGTCGCTCGAACTTCGTTTACCGCGTTGTGGGCACTAATAAGTTCGTGTCGTTGGGCCTTAAAGGCGAGTACGAGACACAGGAGATTCACGTCGACGTAAATATCGTTAAGAACGATGTTCTCGACCTCGACGCCTTCCGTGCTTGGCGCCCAGAGTTTGTGGATGCTGAGTTTATCTTGGAGGATGGCAAATATATCTGCGGCTGGGCTGTGGAGAAGATGTCTAAGTCGATGTTCAACGTCGTAAACCCTGACTATATCGTTGATGCATACGGTGCTGATACATTGCGTATGTATGAGATGTTCCTCGGTCCATTGGAGCAGTCTAAGCCTTGGGATACAAACGGTATTGATGGTGTTCATAAGTTCTTGCGCCGCTTCTGGTCGAAGTTCTACTCTCGCGATGGCAAGTTCTTGGTTAACGACGAGAAGGCTACTCCTGCCGAGTTAAAGAGCCTACATAAAACTATAAAGAAGGTTCGCGAAGATATCGAGAACTTCTCGTTCAACACTTCGGTTGCAGCCTTTATGATCTGCCTCAACGAGCTTGGCGACTGCTCGAAGCGCGAGATTATGGAGCCATTGACAGCCCTTATCGCGCCATTTGCACCACATATCGCCGAGGAGTTGTGGCACGCCATGGGTCACCAGACCACGGTTTGCGATGCAAGCTTCCCAGAGTTTAAGGCTGAGTACTTGGTGGAGAACTCCTTTGAGTACCCAGTGATGATTAATGGTAAGCTACGCTTCAAGCAGGAGTACGCCCTTGATATGGCAGAGCAGGATATTGTAGCACATATCGTTACTACCGATGGCGCACAGAAGTGGCTTGAGGGCAAGCAGCCTAAGAAGATTATCGTTGTTAAGGGTAAGATTATCAATATTGTGATGTAATCCTTACCGAATACTAAATTTGGGGTGTTAGGCTCTGCCCGACACCCCTATTCTATCTAAACGTATGAGACAATTCATTTCATCATCACTCTTTGCGGGACTGCTAATCGGTATCGCAGGTCTTGTGTTTCTGAATGTCGGAGGCTTGGGTGGTGCAGTACTCTTTGCCTTTGGACTTATGACGGTCACTATCAGCAAGGCGGACCTCTTTACGGGCAAGGCGGGCTACCTCCCCTACAAGGAGTCGTTGCAGCTGGTGCCTATGGTTTTGTTGAATGCTGTGGGCTGCCTTTTGACCGCCTATATCGCATCGTATAATACGAGTGCGAGCGTGGCAGCTACACTCGATACTATTATGGCGGCACGCGAGGCAGCATCGTGGCATATGATGCTTGCGACCTCTATTGGTACGGGTGTTATCGTAACGCTCGCGGTCTATGGCGTTCGCAAGGGTAGCTACCTACCTCTGCTCTATGGCGTACCTGTATTTATTATGTGTGGGCTACCCCACTCTATAGCCGATGCCTTCTACTATTGGGTTGCAATCCTTAAGGGCGACTTTGCTATGTGGATGGTAGGAGCTTGGCTATGGTCTGTTGTAGGCAACTATATCGGCTGCAACCTTCCCCGCTGGTTTATGGGCAAGAAGTTTGACACAACGAATACGAACTGAAAAGTGAAAACTGAAAACTGAAAAGTAAGGTATGCTTCGCATAAGTGTTTTAATAAGGGTGATTAAGGGAGAGAACAGGGAGAGACTGTGAAACTGAGTATCACAATTTAAAATAAATCTCTGCTCTCTCTGTCCTCCCTTCTCTCTCTGCCCTCTCTTAATTTTTCACAGCTTTAGTTGTCGCTTGGAACAAGCGAAACGAAACCAAACCTTCCGGCCAGCACGACCCAATTTCTCAGGAGAAGGCTGCATATACAACGCTCGGCAAAAATGCCACCGATGGGTAGTACTTGGCGTACGTCCCATTGGTGGCA
>JAZOSJ010000135.1:0-11019 GCA_045657045.1 Alistipes sp. | reverse complement strand
GTTTTCACCTTTCACTTTTCACTTTATATGCGTCGCAGACACCATACTTTTGAGGCAAAACTTCGTAATGCCTCGACTTTGCTACGGCTCGGCAGAACAAGTAAACTTGCTCTGCTCTCACCTTAATCGCAAAGTTCAGTTTTCGCCGTTACTTCGTTTCCCCTCCTCTCGGCGCCTCATACATATCTCCCTACTTCTCTTGTTCGCGGAGCTTTTGTAGTTCGTACATACGGTCACGATGTCGGGCGGCTGCCATAAAGTCGAGATTCTTTGCCGCACTCTCCATCTCGGAGCGGGTCTCCTCGATAAGTTGGTCGAGGCTCTTTTGTAGTTGTGATTCGCTATTTGTCGTGTAGGTGGTAAGCTCCTCGGCAACCATCCCAATATTATCTCTAATGAGAGTCTGATATGTCGTGCTCTCGTTCTTCTCCTCTGCGGTAGATGCTGTTAGGTGGCTTTGTGTCGGACCGCTTCTGCGTGCCTTGCGAGGGAAACAGTTATTTTCAAAGTTAAACATAACCTGCTTGCTGCGTCGGCGGTTGCTCTCGGTGAGTGCCATACGCATAGTGTCGGTAACGGTGTTGCCATAGAGTATGGCAAGCCCCTTTTCGTTACGCGCGGCACGACCCGAAATCTGCGTTATGGAGCGCACATCGCGTAGGAAGCCCTGCTTGTCTGCATCGAGGATTATCGCGAGGCTGACATCTGGGAGGTCGATACCCTCGCGTAGAAGGTTAACGCCCACGATTACATCTATACGGTCCTCGCGCAAGTCATCGAGAATCTTCACGCGGTCGAGAGTGTCAATATCGGAGTGAAGATATGCATTCTTAATACCCACGTTGCTCAGATAGCGCGACATCTCCTCCGACATAGCCTTTGTTATGGTCGTCACCAACGCCTTGTTTCCACTTCTGATAACGCCATTTAGCGTGTCGATAATATCATCTATCTGATGCTCCGTGCAGCGCACATTTAACGCAGGGTCTACTACAAACGTAGGGCGTATCAGTTGCTCCACAATCTCGCCACTGCTTGCATCAAGTTCATAGCCTGAGGGCGTGGCGCTCACGTAGATAATCTTGTTGGTGAGATTTACGAACTCGTTAAATTTAAGCGGTCTGTTGTCCAACGCTGCGGGCAGACGGAAACCATACTCCACAAGGTTCTCCTTGCGGGCGCGGTCGCCGCCATACATACCTCTAATCTGAGGTATGGTGACGTGGCTCTCGTCGATGACGGTAAGAAACTCCTTCGGGAAGAAATCTATCAGACAGAATGGGCGCGACCCGGCATCACGACCATCCAAGTAACGCGAGTAGTTCTCGATACCCGAGCAGTAGCCTAACTCGTTTATCATCTCGAGGTCGTACTCCACGCGCTGCTTTATGCGCTGAGCCTCCACCTCGCGACCCTCGCGCTCGAAGAATGCGATTTGCTTTGCAAGATCCTCCTTAATATTGTCCATTGCGCGCACAATATTCTCGCGCGACGAGACAAAGAGGTTGCAAGGGTATATGGTCACCGAATCGAGACTATTTAGTCGCTGTCCTGTTGCGGGGTCAATGTGGTATATTGCCTCAATCTCAGTGTCGAAGAATACAATTCTAAAACTCTGATTACCAAACTCTCCGAGCGACGACATAATATCTATTGTATCTCCTGTTACACGGAATGTCGATGGCAGTAGCGTGTTATTGCTACGGGTGTAGAGGGCTTCCACAAGCTTTATTAGCAAGTCTTTGCGCATCATTCTATCTCCCACCTTGAGGTTGATGGATGTAGCGTGGAAATCCTCGGGGTTACCGCAACCATATATACACGATACACTCGATACCACGATAACATCCCTACGCCCTGATAGCAACGTAGCCACGGTGCGTAGTCGCATCTTCTCAATCTCGTCGTTTACCGAGAGGTCTTTTTCGATATATGTATCTGTGGTCGGAAGATATGCCTCTGGCTGATAGTAGTCGTAGTAGGATACAAAATACTCTACGGCATTCTCGGGAAAGAAGTTCTTGAACTCGTTGTATAGCTGCGCAGCGAGAGTCTTATTGTGGCTTATTACGAGCGTTGGACGATTGATACGCTCTATGGCATTTGCTATGGTGAAGGTCTTTCCCGAACCCGTTACACCGAGCAGGGTAGTGCCTTCGGCATCGTTGCCCAACACCGACTCCACAATCTTATCTATCGCCTGCGGCTGGTCGCCCGTAGGCTCATACTCTGCAACTAACTTAAAGTCCATAACAAATACAAAGGTAGCGAAAATTATCTTATCCCAAATACAATGGCTGAAAATATTTATATAGAAAAGCGTTTATATTAGTTGTTTATTTGTGAAAATTTTGCTATCTTTGTAGTGTCGTGGATGTTATATCCGCGATATTACATATTTTTGATGAAAGTGTATTAGCTTTTATCCTTGAACTGAAACCTAGGAAATTTCAAGACCACAAGGAGAGCAACACACTCGTCACTCCGTATTGTTTAGTCTGGGGTGTTCTATACCCTGTACTCGATACGAGTGTGGGGTATTGTTTATTTGTGGTCAGTGCATTCCTAGGGCATCAGTTCAGATAAACTAATCAGCTCCACACTTTTCTTTTTTTATAACTCGCCATATTGGAGTTGTATGGTAATATAGTTTGACACAAACCGATTAAACTTATATTACTATGAAAAAACTATTTTTACTATTAGCACTCTTTGGTGTGCTATGCAGTAGCTGCTCAGATGCAGGCGACGAAATTAACAATCAACAAAATCCAACGGAGGAACCAGAGAATGGTGGAGACATACAACAGTGTAGTGAGATATGGTACACTTCAACTGATGGTAATATCGTTGAACCATACGATAGCGAGGCATTCAATGTGCCAATCCTCTCAAACACATACCAGAATGGTATGGGTGTTATCCGATTTGATGGCGATGTAACTACAATTGGAGATTTCGCATTCTATCGTTGCAGTAGCCTAACAAGTGTAACTATTCCTGATAGCGTAACGGAGATTAGACGTTGTGCATTCTCTGGTTGCAGTAGCCTTACAAGTGTAACTATTCCTGATAGCGTAACGGAGATTGGAAGTGAGGTATTCTATGGTTGCAACAGTCTACAAGAGTTTAATGGCAAGTTTGCATCCGAGGATGGTAGATGCTTGATTATTGATGGTACACTTAATGCTATTGCTCCTGCGGGACTAACTGAGTATACTATTCCTGATAGCGTAACTACGATTGGAGTTGCTGCATTCGCTAGTTGCACCAGCCTTACAAGTGTAACTATTCCTGATAGCGTAACAACGATTGGAGTTGCTGCATTCTCTCATTGCACCAGCCTTCCAAGTGTAACTATTCCTGATAGCGTAACTACGATTGGAAATTCTGCATTCTATGTATGCAGCAGCCTTACAAGTGTAACTATTCCTGATAGCGTAACTACAATTGAAGGTAGTGCATTCTCTGATTGCAGCAGCCTACAAGAGTTTAATGGTAAGTTTGCATCCGAGGATGGTAGATGCTTGATTATTGATGGTACACTTATTTCATTTGCACCCGCAGGACTAACAGAATATACCATCCCTGATAGCGTAACGGAGATTGGAGGTTATGCATTCGCTCATTGCAGTAGCCTAACAAGTGTAACTATTCCTGATAGCGTAACTACGATTGGATATGATGCATTCTGGGATTGCACCAGCCTTACAAGTGTAACTATTCCTGATAGCGTAACTACGATTGGAAATGGTGCATTCTGGGGTTGCGAGAGCCTTACAAGTGTAACTATTGGTAATAGCGTAACGGATATTGGAGAGCGTGCATTCTGTAATTGCAGCAGCCTTACAAGTGTAACTATTGGTGATAGCGTAACGGATATTGGAGATCGTGCATTCACTAGTTGCAGCAGCCTAACAAGTGTAACTATTGGCGATAGTGTAACTACAATTGGAGATCTGGCATTCTGTGATTGCAGTAGCCTAACAAGTGTAACTATTCCAGATAGCGTAACATCAATTGGCGATTATGCATTTCAGAAATGTACAAGTCTTGAGAGTGTTACCCTTGGTAAAGGTCTTACAACTATTAATGATTACGCTTTTTCTGTGTGTCCAAGTCTCAAACACGTTGTAATTCCAGAGGGTGTAACCGCTATCGGATACGCTTCATTTTGGGATTGTACAAGTCTTGAGACTGTAACTCTTCCTAAGAGTCTTACCATTAGCGATAGCTATGCTTTCCAAAATTGCGAAGCTCTTAAAGCCCTCTATATTTCAGACCTTGATGCATGGTATAGAGTAGTATTTAATATTCCAGAAACCGATGACGGAGTAACTTACTTTACAGCTAACCCTCTATCTTATGCGCGCAATCTCTATCTTAATGGTAAGTTGCTTACCGAAATTGTTATCCCTGATGATGTAACTGAGATTAAACAACTCACATTTGTGGCTTGTAAAAATATTAAGACCTTGACAATTCATGAAAAAGTTAAGTCTATCGGCACGTGTGCATTTTGGGGATGTATCGATATTGATGACATCTATTGTAGACCAACCACCCCTCCAGTCTTAGCGTGGGGTGTATTCAAAGATTGGGATTTGCCTACTATTGATTGTATTATCCATGTTCCAAGCCATTGTGTTGAAACATACAAGAATCATAGTTCATGGCGTCAGTATAAATCACAAATCATTGATTTACATGACCATCATGAGTATGTGGATTTGGGTCTAAGTGTTAGATGGGCGTGTTGCAATGTGGGTGCAAATAGTCCTGAAGAGTATGGCTATTACCTTGCTTGGGGAGATAACTATCCAAAGGAGAGTTATACGGAGGAGAATTGTAATTCAATTGGCATATCGGTATGTTTTGGACATAATTGGCCAACAGTAGACCAAATGGAAGAATTATGCAGAGAGTGCACTTGGGAGTGGACAACACGTAATCGTGTTAAAGGTTATAAAGTCACGGGACCTAACGGCAATAGCATCTTCCTGCCTGCCGCAGGATTTCGCTCGGGTACTGAGTCTTGGTCTGTCGGTTCGTGCGGTCTCTATTGGAGTTGCGAGTCTTATGATGTATATGGAGATTATTATGAAAGTCCTGAGGTGTGTTACCATACAGCTATATGTATGACGTTTGAGAGAAATTCAGTTGGGTTTTCTAATTATCAACCACGAGAAGTCGGGTGTACTGTTCGCCAAGTAGTCAAATAACGCTACTTTTTGTATCGTTACCACGAAAACAACCTAACGCATTGTGTTGATTTCTACCGATGCGATATTCCTATGGCGAAGTTGTCGTTGTCACGGCAATTTCGCTTTTTTTTGATAAACCTCGTCATTGCGAAGTTTTGCCTCAAAAGTATGGTGTCTGCGACGCTTGTAAATAATTAGTAATTAGTAAAAGGCTACGCCTTTTTTGAAGGTGGGTTCAGATGGGTTCAGATGGGTTCAGATGGGTTCAGATGGGTTCAGATGGGTTCAGATGGGTTCAGATGAGTTTCATAGTAACCCATAGTAACTCATAGAAACTCATAGTAGTCCTTCAGCTTTAGCTGTTCGCTCCCCGAGCGAAACCATTACTAATTACTCTCTACTAATTACTAATTAAAACACAAGACCGACCCTATGAAGGGTCGGTCTTGTCTATTGTCATTTAACAAGGAGCTACTCCTCGTCGTTGTTGTACTGTGGAAGCTTGAACTCGGTGAAGCCTGCCTGAACAAGGATGTTGTACCAAGCGAAGCACTTCTTCATATCTGAAACGTGTACGCGGTCGCGGTCGTACTCTGGGAGTACCTTGGCAAACTCTGCCTGAATCTTCTCAGCCGACTCCTTGTGAGAGATAGCCTCCTTACCGCCAGTGTAGTTCCAGATGTTTGTGAATACATCAGCAAGTGCGATATCCTCGCCCTCGGTAAACATAGAGATCTCAGTAAGTGCGCTTACGCGAGCGTTAGACGATGCGTTCATACGCTTGCCGTCGAGCAACGACTCAACGATAACACCACGCATAGACTGCGCAATATACTTATATAGTCCTGGCTGACCAGAAATTGCCAATATATCTCTTAGCTCCATAGTTGTATAAATTGTTTTTGTTTGTTTAATTTTCGTTTAACCACGCAAAGGTAAACAATTTTCGCTAATAATCACCCTTTTCAAAGTAAATTCGTTATCTTTGTAGAAATATTTGGTTGATATGGTTATTCAGGCGAATTGTAAAATAAATCTCGGACTTGATGTTGTGCGCAAGCGCGAGGATGGCTATCACGAATTGGAGACGGTGATGCTCCCCGTGGTGGGGCTGTACGATATTGTCGAGGTCGAGCCTATCGAGAGTGGTGTGGAGTTTCGCGGTGTAGGCATCGAGGTGGACTGTCCGATGGAGAAGAATCTCTGTGTGCGTGCAGCAAGGCTTATGCAGGAGAGATACAATGTCGGCGGTGTTCGCATCGTGCTCGACAAGCGCGTACCTTTTGGTGCAGGCTTGGGCGGAGGCTCATCGGATGCTACGGCGGTTATCGTGGCGATAAATGATATATACAATCTCGGTCTCAATAAAGCGGAGTTGTCGGCTTTGGCTGCGGAGCTTGGTAGCGACACGCCATTCTTTGTCTACAATCGCCCGATGCTCTGCACGGGCAGGGGCGAGATTATGACCCCTGCAATGGTCGCTTTATCGGGGTTATGGCTAATGGTGGCAAAACCCGCGGAGGGGGTCTCTACTGCTGAGGCATATAGAGGTGTAAAGCCTGCCGTGCCCACAACGCCACTTACTGAGCTGCTTAATCGCCCAATAAATGAGTGGCAGGGTAGTGTGAAAAATGATTTTGAGCCACATATTCTTGCTGCGCACCCCGATATATTGGCTATTAAGAATCGGATGTTGGATGCAGGCGCTCTCTACGCCTCGATGTCTGGCTCGGGCTCTGCGGTATTTGGACTATTCGCAATGCGACCAGAGATAGCTTTTGCTGATGATGTTTTTGTTCATATCGAGCAGTGCTAACCCTCTATTCTTGGAATTATATGGGCTTTCAACTCACGGTTGAGAGCCTTCTCTTTTCCACCGACACAACTATCTAATAGCGCGTGAAACTCTGCTGAGTGGTTGTGGTGGCGTGTGTGGCAGAGTTCGTGGAGAATGATAAACTCGCGCAGATGCACGGGTAGTCGCATTATAAATATAGATAGCGAGATACCATTCTTGCCACTGCACGACCCCCAGCGTGTGCGTGCTGTGGTTAGGCGTAGTGAGGTGTAGTGAAAACCGTGCTCCTTGGCCAGACGCGCTATAGTTACTGGCAGGTAGCCGCGTGCGCTATTAAGAAGTTCTTTTGCCTTTGCTCGGTTGATTGTGGGTATTGTTGCTTTACGCTCTTCGAGGCGTTCGCGGGTTTTTAATATCCACTCCTCCTTGCTCTCGGCAAAGGCTATAGCATCCTTTTGGCGTACGAAGAATGGATAGGTTAGGCGTATAGTCCCATCGGGGCGTACCGATAGACGAATAGAGCGTGAGCGCAGAGAGCGCACACACTCTATTACACCTAATGTTGGATGTTTTACTATTGCCATAATATGTACAACTGAAAACTGAAAACTGAGAACTGAAAGGTATGGTGTCTGCGACGCGTGTTTATAAAGTGAAAAGTATGGTATCTGCGATGCTTAAATATGTACAACTGAAAACTGAAAACTGAAAACTGAAAGGTATGGTGTCTGCGACGCGTGTTTATAAAGTGAAAAGTGAAAGGTGAAAACTGAAAAGTATGGTGTCTGCGATGCTTATTTATAAACTCGCGCAAAGCGCACCACACTTTTCACTTTTCAGTTTATCCTATGCGCTGACGCACAACCTCAAATAGCATAATCGCTGCCGCAGCCGATACGTTCAACGACTCGGTGCGACCGATAAGAGGAATGGCAAGCTGCTCGTCGCAAAGTTTTAGTACCTCCTTCGAAATACCCTTATCCTCAGCGCCCATCACAATAACCGTAGGCTTGCGGAAGTCGGCATCGTAGAGTAGTTTGCGGCTCTTCTCTGTTGCTGCTACAATCTGGAACCCCTCAACTTGTAGTGCTTTGAGTGTATTGCGAATAGAGCCTACACGGCAGACAGGGATATTCTGCAAAGCACCCGCCGACGAGCGAATAGCATCGCCATTAACGGGAGCAGAGTTCTTCAATGGCGTGATAAGACCGTGAGCACCAGCACACTCTGCCGAGCGGGCGATACCGCCAAAGTTACGCACATCGGTAACACCATCAAATACCACGATAAGTGGTGTCTCGTCCTCAGGTACGCGGTCCAAGATGTCCTGCACCTCGACATAGTCGATAGCGGCAATCTGAGCTACAACACCCTGGTGGTTACCCTTTGTAAGGCGGTTAAGCTTCTCGATAGGTACCTCCTGCCAGCGTAGGTGGTGGCGCGCCATAAGGTCTTTGAGGTCGTTCATAAGCTGACCATCGGCGCCCTTCTTTATGTATATACGCTCAATCTGTCGGCGTGCATCAATAGCCTCTGCCACAGGGCGAATACCAAAAATAATGTTCTCCATATATTATTAATTACTAATTACTCACTACTAATTTCTAATTCGTATACAGCCTTCTCCCACTCATGCATAAGGTGGTCGTAGCGCTCCTTTAATGCGTTGTATTTGGCGTAGTCATCGGCATTGTACTCCGTAGCCACCGCAAAGCGAGCATCATACTCGGCAATCTCCCTCTCTACGTTTGCTGTCTCCTGCTCGATTGTCTCCACCGCCTTGCGTAGCTTGCGGATAAGCTTCTCCTGCTCCTTTTTCTGCTCGTAGGAGAGCTTTCCTGCGGTAGCACTCTCGGGGCTCTTAATTGTTGTAGTGGGTTTGTCGTGGCGCTCAATATCTTGGAGCGACTCCACCTTGCGCTTCTCCAAGAAGTACCAGATGTCGCCGAGATACTCCCTAACGCCGCCATCCCTAAACTCATAGATGCGGTCCACAAGACCATCGAGGAACTCTCTATCGTGCGATACTACGACTACCGTGCCGTCAAACTTCTGTAAGGCATCCTTCAAGATGTCCTTTGAGCGCATATCCATATGGTTGGTAGGCTCATCAAGAACGAGCAAGTTGTATGGCTCGAGCATCAAGCGCGCCATGGCAAGGCGTGAACGTTCGCCACCCGAGAGCACCTTAACCTTCTTGTCGATGTCCTCGCCACGGAAGAGGAAGGCTCCGAGGATGTCGCGTAGACGTGTGCGAATATCGCCCACAGCCACACGGTCTAAGGTGTCGAATACGGTGAACTCGCCATCCATCAAGTCGTCCTGATTCTGGGCGTAGTAACCGATATTTACATTTGCTCCGAGCTTAATATCGCCCTCGCTCTGCTCCAACTCGCCAACGAGCATACGGGCAAAGGTGGTCTTACCCTCGCCGTTACGACCTACAAGGGCAATCTTCTGTCCACGCTCGATGGTAAACTCCGCGCCTGAGAAGATGCGCTTCTGGCCAAACGCCTTACCCACACCCTTGATCTCTGCCACAATCTGACCTGTGCGTGGCGCTGGTGGGAACTTGATATTTAGGCGTGATAGATCCTCCTCGTCAACCTCTATGCGCTCCAACTTATCGAGCTGCTTGATGCGCGACTGCACCTGATTGCTCTTTGTTGGCTTATAGCGGAACTTCTCGATAAACTCCTCGGTCTTCTCGATTAGGCGCTGCTGATTCTCGTATGCTGCCAGCTGTTGTGCGCGACGCTCAGCACGTAGCACCACATACTTCGAGTAGGGCACTTTGTAGTCGTAAGCCTTGCCCAACGAAATCTCCACGGTGCGCGTAGTCACATTATCCAAAAAGGCGCGGTCGTGCGAGATAAGTAGCACGGCACCACTATAATTCTTAAGATACTCTTCGAGCCACTGAATACTCTCGATGTCGAGGTGGTTTGTAGGCTCATCGAGTAGGAATATAGAGGGTCGCTTCAAGAGCAACTTCGCCAACTCGATACGCATACGCCAGCCTCCCGAGAACTCGCGCGTAGGGCGCTCAAAGTCGGTGCGCTTAAATCCAAGACCGAGCAACGTGCGCTCAATATCGGCATCGCGTGTGTCGCCACCGAGGATGTGGTAGCGGTCGTTGGCATCATTAAGACGATGAATGAGGTTGGCATACTCCTCCGACTCGTAGTCTGTGCGCGAGCTAATCTCTGCGGTGAGACGCTCAATATCAGCCTCTATACGCAATACCTCGTCGAAGGCTTTTGCCGTCTCCGCGATAAGGGTTGTGGTATCCGCTACGCGCATCTGCTGTGGGAGGTAACCTATGGTACACTCACCATTTATGGTCACAGCACCCTCGGTAGGTTGCTGCTCGCCGGTGATAACGCGTAGTAGGGTGGTTTTGCCCGCACCATTCTTACCCACAAGACCTATACGGTCCTTAGGGTTAATCATAAACGAGATGCCGTCAAAAAGTGTCCAGCCTCCGTAACTTATTGTTAGGTTGTCTAATGAAATCATACTATGAGTTAAGCATATCTACGATTGCCTGCTCTGGGTCTGGCGCACCAAATACAGAGCTTCCTGCCACCAATGCCTCAGCACCTGCATCGAAGAGTAGACGTGAGTTTGATGCCGAGATACCGCCATCAACCTCTATAATTAGGTCGTTGAGGCCGAGTTCCTCCTTCTTCTTTGTGAGATACTCGCACTTAGCGATTGATGATGGCATAAACTTCTGACCGCCAAAGCCTGGCTCCACGCTCATTACAAGCACCATATCAATCTTATCGAGCCACTTGTCCAAGACCTCAGGCTCTGTGCCTGGCTTAATAGAGATACCAACCTTTGCTCCCGCCTTGCGGATAAGGTTGATGCACTCCTCGATATTATCTGTAGCCTCGTAGTGGAATGTTACATAGTCGGCACCAGCCTCCACGAAACGCTCAACATACTTCTCTGGGGCAGTAATCATAAGATGCACATCGAGTACCTTTGATGAAGTCGGAGGCCAAGCGG